>JAMCXF010000017.1 GCA_023475035.1 Candidatus Pacearchaeota archaeon | reverse complement strand
TTGTCTTAGGAACCCAGGACAAAATTGATCTTTCTTTCGCTTCTTCCTGTTCTCTCTCAATTCTTTGCTCTCTGGTTTCAGCTATTAATTCTTTTTCAATTTCTTTTTCAAGCATTTCTTCGCTAATCTGTTCAGCTGTTTTTTCCTGTTTCATTCTAACTTAATCTTCCCTTTTGATCTTTTAAATTTTTTTGAATAATCTGCAGCAATAAATTTATTATTTCCTAAATATAAAACACCTGTCATTCTAAATGTATTCAATTGTACAAAATCAAGAATTCTTGGATTGCCATTGATATTTATTTCTTTTATAAATGAATCTTTCAATTCTTCCAAATTTATAGGAAACACTTCATATTTATCTTTTTTATTTTTAATTTTAGAATTAGTATATTCTTGCATAACCTCCCCAAGTAACATATATCCCCCTAATCCGCATTTTATCCCTGCTTCTCCAAATTTCATATCTTTATATACCGCATATCCCATATCTAAATCAAATTTGTAACATTTTGCCAGTTCATCTTTCTTGATTGTAATTTCTAATTTTTCCATTTTACTTTTTCTTCTCCTTCTTAGATCCGCTTTCTATTTTTGATTTAATTTCTTTGAATGTCTTTGAAAAATCTTTTTTCATGTTCTTTCCTTCAATTCTTTCATCTTCTGGGAAATTTTCTTCTGGGCATTTTATCTTGACTCCAGCGTCGACAAGTCCTTTTATGAATGCAAATGTTCTGTTCTTGCTCAAAACTCTTGTCATACCGAAATCAACAATAGGAGTTTCTAATTTTTTTCTTATGATTTCTTTTCCAATCAATAATCCTGTAAGGTAAGACGCGCTGATTGATTTAAGACTTCCGTCAAATTCATCTGGCCATCCGAATTCTTTCAGTTTTTTTGAGCTCATTCCGATTTCAATTTTGTCCTGTGCTTCTGCACTTGTAACATATTGTGCAATTACATACCTGTTTGTTTTTCTAAATACAACTCTTGGAGTTCCGCTTTTCAGCATTTTCAATCTTTTCAAGTAATCTGTCTTGTTCTCTATTCTTCTTCGTTTTGGTATTCTCATTTCTTTATGCCTCCGATATAATTTTTAAGGTGATTCTGGCTCTTAAAAAATCTATTCCTTATCTTTTTCCTTATGTCTTTTCTTTCCTGCTCTGTAAGTTTGCTCTTTATTCCTACAAGGTACTTTCTTAATTTTCTTGTTAAGATTACATATTCTTTTTTTCTCTGGTTGACTTTTTTCCTTACATTTCCCGCAGTTCTTTTCTTTTTCTTTTTGACTATTGTTTTTCTTCCTTTGACATCTTTTATTTTGATTGCTCCGTCCTTGTGCAAGTCTCTTATGTCTTGTTTTGTTATTGCTTCTTTTATCTCTTCAAGTCTTGGTTTTACAAATTCAATTCTTTCTAATCCTACGCCAAATGTTCTTGCTGCTAATGCTTTTTTCTTTCCGAGATTCATTTTTTAGTCTCCGTTTTAGTTGTTTCTTTTTTTTCTGTTGAAGATTTTTCCTGTTTTTCTTTATTCATTTTTTTTGTGAATTTTTTCAGGTTTATGTTTTGAATTTTGATTCCTTTTTCTTTTGCCTTGTTTACAATTTCTGTTCTTTTTCTGTTTCCGACTTTTCCTACGATAATCATATCTTCTTTTCCAATTTTTTCAAGTTCTTTTGGACTGTTTACTAAAATCATTTTTTTGCTTTCTTCTGTTTTGTATCCGATTGAAACAACTGAAGGATATCCTTTTCTCTTTAATCTCATCTTGTTATGCCTTCCTTTCGGGCTTCTCCAGACTTGTTTTTTTCTTTTATTTTTTCCAAGTCTTGAAAAACTGTCTGTGTTTCTTCGCAAAAATGTTGGTGGCATTATATTTCTTCTCCGCATTTACTTGTGATGAAAATTCCGTCCTGGAAAACTCTTCGGTCTTTATTTGAAATCCTTGTAGCTGTTTCAAGATTTGCAGCTGCCTGTCCTGCAGTTTCAATATTGCTCGCAGTTACTGTGATTACATCTTTAAAGAAGATATGATTATCGTAGGAAGGTATTTTTGCCTTTCTTGGAGTTTTTTCTCCAAGGAAATTTTTTATTAATGCTTCATTTCCTTTGGCTTCGACAGTTATCGGGAAGTGGCTAAAGCAAATTTTTAATTTGTATTCGAATTTTTCCTGAACACCCTGTATGAGATTTTTTATATGTGCTGCAATTGTGTTCATTCTTCTCTTTTCATTCTTTGATGATTTTTTGCTGCCTATTACTATTGCATTGTCTTTCTTTTTCAAATCCAAACTTGCAAGGTTGAATTCTCTTTCATTTTTTCCTTCTTTCCCCTCGGCAACAACTCTTGCTCCTTCTATTGTTACATTCACTCCTTCAGGAATTTCAATTCTTTGAGATAATTCTTTTTTCATTTTAATCTTATTTTCATCAATTTATTTGAATTTAATTTTCCTTCAAGAGCTTGTTTGTAACAAGAATCAAATCTTTCATCCCAAAGATTTTTTTCCTCAAGCATTTTTTTCCTTTGATTATAAATTGATTGATATGTTTTCACACGTTCTTCATTTTTTATTGAGGCTGAATGATGGATGCTGTCTAAGGTCATTCTAATTTCATAATACATCTCTTTTTCATAAACCCCTTTTACAATTTCATCTTTTATTTCATTGCTTAAACTTCCGACGTATTCATTTAATTTTTGTTTCATTGTTTTCATTTTAGTAGAAATATGCAATCAAGCATCCTCCTATTCCTTCTTCTAATGCTTCCTGCTGAGTCATTAGTCCCTTGTTTGTTGAGATTATCATTGTTCCAATTCCTCTTGATGGAAGATATCTTCTCTGGTACTTGTCAATTTGTGAAACATCGCATGTGAATCTTGGCTTGACTGCTTTACATTCGACAATTTGCCCGATAGTGACTTCAACACTCTTGTCTTTTGGATTAATCTTATACTTCTTTATTGCATCTTTCTGTTTCATTATTTTCAATACTTCGATGAAAAGATTTGAAATTCTGTTTATCTTTACATTTTCTTTTCCCGCTCTCTTGGCGTTCTGTATCATGTTCAATCCGTCTGCAACTATATCTTGTGACATTTTAACTATATTTGTTGAATCCGATTTCTGTCGCGATTTCTCTGAAACAGTGTCGGCATAAATTTAATCCGTATGATTTTATGTGGGCTCCGAATCGTCCGCATCTTTCGCATTTTTTTGATGCTACTCCTATTTTTCTGTCCTTCGGTTTGTTGTGCCTGATAAATTTTTCCATTTTTGCAGGTTTGTCTTTCAATTGTTTTAATATTTTTTTGTAATCTGATGCTGTCATTTGAAATGTTCTCCGTTTCGAATGAATGAAAATCTCTGATTTGACTTCATTTTATCTGAACTCCGTGTTGAAGTTGTCTTCCATAAATTTAATTATTTCTTGTTTGCTTATTACTTGTCTTGCAGGGATTTTTCCTGATTTGACTTTTCTTAATTTCACTCTTCTTCCTGCTCTCTTGAAAACAACAGTAACATCAAGTCCCATCATTCCCAAATCTCTCTGATATTCCATTCCTGGAATTTCAATATATTCTTTAACTCCGAATGAAAAATTATTCTCGCTGATTTGTTTTTTTCTTAATTTGTTCTCTATTGCAGACAGCATTTTCTTCAGCATTTCTGTAGCATTTTGTCTTAATGTAACAACTGCTCCGACATCAAGGTTTGGCCTGACACCGAATGCAGGAATTCTTTTGTGCGATTTCATTTTCGCAGGAGTTCTTCCTGTTATCAATTTCAAAAGCTTGAATCCTTTTTCCAATTCTTCTGCAGTCCCGCCTACGTGAAGAACTATTTTCTCAATCCTTATTTTTCTTGTTGGATTTTCTGTAGTCATTTTATTCTGTTGCCATAAGCTGTTTAATTAAAATATTCATCTCTTTCCCTTCGCTGTTTATCTTTGCTGTTTTTTCTTCAGCATTTATATTCATTATTTCTCCCTTGTCTCCAAGGTGCTTTCCTGCAAATATTACTATTTTTGATTTCTCCTTCAGAGGGATGCATTTTTCTATCTTCCCTTCTTTAAGATTTATTGAAACTGAATCATTAACATTGCATTTCATGTCAGAGATGAAATTTCTTCCGTCGCTGAGGTTTAACTGAATTTTCTTTCCTTTTAACATTTTTTTGTTGATTATTTTCGCAATTTTTTTGCTTGCTTCATTTTCTTTGATTTCATTGAAGTAGAATTTTCCGTTTTTAGATAATTCCAGTCTGTAACTTTTCTTTAATGGAACAATGCTTACTGTGTCGAAAAGTTGTATGTTGTTTTTCTCGTCAATTACAGCTTTTTCATTTAGCAATATGTGTCTTGAATGAATTGCCTTTTTTGCTTCTTTTCTGTTTTGAACAATTTCCATCATGTCCCTCAAAGCAACTAAAACAGGAACTCCTTCATTAAGTCCCGACGCTGTTCCAAAGAAATG
>JAMCXF010000024.1:1198-4719 GCA_023475035.1 Candidatus Pacearchaeota archaeon | reverse complement strand
TCCACCAAGCCCAACAAAAGAAATTTCAGAAAATAAATTAGAAAATAAAATAGATTAAAATGACAGATGACATGAATTTCAAAGTTTTTGACTTGTATGATATTTCAGGAATTGAAGTGAAAGATTTGGGATTGAAGACAGTAATAAATCTTCAGCCAAAACTAGCAATTCAAAGCCATGGAAGAAACGTCCAGAGATTCGGACAGATGAAAGTAAACATAATTGAAAGACTAATGAACAGACTTGCTGTTACAGGACACCGAGGAAAAAAGCACAAAATAATTCTTGGAACATCTACTGGAAAATATTCAAGAAATATGAAACTTGTTCTTGATGCATTCAAATTAATTGAAAAAAGAACGCAGAAAAATCCGGTTGAAGTTTTGGTGAGGGCAATTGAAAATTCTGCACCGAGAGATGAGATTACAGTAATTGAATACGGGGGAGCAAGATATCCTCAGGCAGTTGATGTTTCTCCATTGAGAAGAGTTAACTTGTCATTGAGATGGATGACTCAGGGAGCTTCAGACAAAGCATTCAATAAGAAAAAAACAATCACAGAGGCTCTTGCTGAAGAGATTATACTTGCTTCAGAAAATAATGGAGAAAGCTTCGCAATGAGAAAAAAGAATGAATCTGAAAAACAGGCTGATTCTGCACGATAATGTCGGAAAAACTTTCTATTGAAATTTTAACGCCCAACAGAATATGGCATATGTTTCACGAATATGCTTTTAACAATAACATTTATTCAAAAATTAAAAAAGAAGTCGAGAAAAAAGTTTATATTTTTGCTGAAAGAAAAGAAGAAGTTTATCTCAACAGGCTAATAACAGAATACTTCAAATGGGCAAAAGAAAATGATATTCCAAATGATTTGAAAGAATCATGTCTGGAATTTTACATTAGGAATTAATTATCTGCTTCTTAGCCCATTAAGAATTATGTTCTCAAATATTTTTTTGAGGTATTTTCTGTCTGTTTTATCCTTTCCTTCCATTTCAGTCCTTTTAAGATATTCTTTTTCTGTCTGCATAATATCCTTAAAATCCCTATGGTCCAAATAAAAATAATGAACGCCAACAAGTCCGGGTTTGTATTTCAACGCACATTCTTTAAATTCTTTTGAATAATTTTTCCAGTATTCCTTTGTTTTTGGACGTATTCCTACCAAAGAAAGATTTCCAATTGCCAAATCATAAAACTGAGGAATCTCATCGATGAAATATTTTCTTATTAGTTTTCCAAAAGGAGTTATTCGGGAATCATTTGCAGGCTTTCCGATGTTATCCATTCCATTTTGTTCCACAATTTTTTCAAAGTCTTCATGAGCATTTGAATACATACTTCTGAATTTATGAATAAAAATCGGTTTTTCAAATTGCCCGACCATTTCTATCCTGATTATCAAGTCATTTAACATTTTCATTTTTTTGAAAAGAACTATTTAAATTTTAGTAAAGACAATTCTAACACACCAATAACTTTTTAAATTAATTTTTTTATTGATATTAATGACTGAAATAAAAGATTTCAGCAATTAAATTCATTTTTTGTTTTACAAAAAATCTAAGCACGAAAACACGACGCGATGGCAGAAAAGGAAACACAAATACAGAAGATACAAAGACTTACTTCAAGTCAGAAGAATATCAGAAATATAGCGACGAGCGCGCACATTCACCACGGGAAAACTGCCTTGACTGATAATTTACTTGCTGCTTCAGGTTACATGGCTGCGAAGAATGCCGGAAGTTTGGAAGAAGGAATGGCAACATGGCAGCATTTGGACGAGCAGGAAAGATTGATGACAGTTGACTCTGCAAACGTTTCTATGGTTCATGATTTCCACGGCGAAGAATATTTGATTAACTTGATTGACACTCCGGGACACGTAGATTTTGGGGGAAATGTTACAAGAGCTATGAGAGCTATCGACGGAACAATCGTTCTTGTTTGCGCTGTCGAGGGAATAATGCCCCAGACAGAAACTGTAATCAAACAGGCACTTAAGGAAAGAGTCAGGCCGGTTTTGTTCATCAATAAAGTTGACAGACTTATCAAAGAAATGAAACTTACTCCTGAAGGGATGCAGCAGAGATTCATAAAAATAATTCAGACATTCAATGATTTGATTGCTAAGATTGCAGACCAGGAATTCAGAGAAAAATGGCTTGTTAATATCAACGACGGAAGTGTTGCATTCGGAAGCGCAAGAGAAAACTGGGCATTGTCTGTTCCGTTCATGAAAAAGAAAGCAATAACTTTCAAAGATATTTTCACACTTTACGAAATGGATGAGCAGGCAAAGAAAGACTGGGTTTGGAAAAATGCGCCTCTTTATGAAGTTCTTTTGGACATGGCTGTAAAGCATTTGCCTAATCCTCTTGAAGCGCAGAAATACAGAATTCCTAAAATCTGGCACGGAGATTTAGACAGCGACTTCGGAAAAGGATTAATTAACTGCGATCCCAAAGGAAAAGTCGGATTTGTTATAACAAGAATTGTAATTGACCCGCGTTCAGGAAAAGAAATTTCTGCAGGAAGATTATTCTCAGGAACTTTAAGAAACGGAATGGATGTTCACCTTAATCTTGCAAACAAAAAACAAAAAGTTCAGCAGATATTTATTTACAACGGAGTAAAGCCTGAACAGATTGAAGAAATCGGGCCCGGAAATGTTCTTGCAATTTCAGGAGTCACAGGAGAAGCAGGAGAAACAGTTACTATCGAGCCTGAAACGCCTTTCGAGGAATTGAAACATATTTTTGAACCAGTTGTTACAAAATCTATCGAAGTGAAAAAAATGATGGACTTGCCTAAGCTTGTTGAAATTTTGAAACAGGTTGCAAAAGAAGACCCGTCGGTAAAAGTTGAAATTAACGAACAGACAGGGGAATCTTTGATTTCAGGAATGGGAGAACTTCATCTTGAAATTATTGAAAACAGAATCAAGACAGAAAAAGGACTTGAAGTCAAGACATCTGCTCCTATTGTTGTTTACAGAGAAACAGTTAACAAGAAGTCTACTGCAGTTGAAGGAAAAAGTCCTAACAAGCACAACAGTTTCTTTATTTCTGTCGAGCCGATGGATGACGAGACTTATAATGCAATCAAGAGCGGTGAAATTCCAGAAGGAAGAGTCAAGAAAAAGAGTCAGGAACTTGCAAATGTTCTTAGCAAATTTGGATGGGACGGAGAAACAATAAGAAGCGTCAGAGATGTTTACAAGGGAAATATGTTTTTCGATAACACAAAAGGAGAAGTTCACATCGGGGAAGTTATTGAAATGGTTTTAGATGCTTTTGAAATGGTAATTGACAAAGGTCCATTGGCGAGAGAACCATGTACAAAAATGAAATTCTATCTTGAAGACATCAAACTTCACGAGGATGCTATTCACAGAGGTCCTGCTCAGGTTTATCCTGCTGTAAGAGAGTCAATAACAGAAACAATGAAAAAAGCTGATGCCTGCTTGTTTGAGCCAGTCCAGATTCACGTGATTGACTTCAAGAAGCTGT
>JAMCXF010000024.1:0-1188 GCA_023475035.1 Candidatus Pacearchaeota archaeon | reverse complement strand
ATAACAAAATTAGTCGGAAGCAAGAGAGGACAGCTTCTTGAAGTCAAGCAGGAAGAGGAAGACAGCGAAGTAAGAGCAAAGATTCCCGTCGCTGAAATGATTGGATGGAGTAATGATTTGAGAAGCGCAACAGAAGGAAGAGGAGTTTCATCTTTGGCAGACCAAATGTTTGAAAAAGTTCCTCAGTCATTAACTGCAGACATAATCAGGAAGATAAGAACAAGAAAGGGTTTGTCTGAAAACCAATAATTCTAAATAGTTGCTGTCCGTAGATAATCTGTGAAAAAATTGCTGCAGATAATTTTGGCGTCGATGATGATTTCCTGCGCATCGCAGATTCCGACGGAAAAGATTGAAAAAGAATTAAGCTACGATTCTCTACCAAAAGAGTTCAAGGAATATAGAAAAGGAAAAATTTCTGATTTAGGATGGATACAGATTGAAGACAAAATTTTATCTTTTATTGAATACGATATCAACAGCGACGGGAAACCGGAAGTAATTGAGCTGTATTGGGGGAAAGAAAATGCTTTTGCTTACGGATTTGATTTGGATAACAGCAGTTCATTTGACTGCAATGAAATTCTTATTGACAGGGAAATGGATGGATTGAACGGCAATGAAAAGCCCATTCCTGCAGAAGTTTGCGCCAAAGGTGATTCTATTTTTACATAAAAATTTATAAAATAACAATACATAATATTATTATGAATATCGACGACAAGATAAAAAATTGTGACGGAAAACTTGGAGAAATTCCTGCATCAGATGAGAACTATACTGCTAAATTAAAATTAAGAATTTATGAAACTGCTATCAAACTGAACACGATGATTGTTCGAAATGAATACCTTATTTTTCCGATAACAATGTCTGTCTGCAGATTGGCAGGGATGTAATTGATAGAAAACAAAAAGTTTTTAAACCATAAATTTTTTACATAACTAACAAAAATTCTTACAGAATTTTTATAATAATACAATGGCTAAAGAAAAACCAAACATGAACGTTGTGTTCGTAGGGCACGTTGACGCTGGAAAGTCAACTACAGTTGGTAGACTTCTTTTCGACTCTGGAATTGTTTCTGAACAGGAAATGAAAAAGCTTAGAGAAGAAGCTGAAAAACACGGAAAAGCTGGTTTTGAATTCGCATTCGTTATGGATAAGATTAAAGAGGAAAGAGAAAGA
>JAMCXF010000007.1 GCA_023475035.1 Candidatus Pacearchaeota archaeon | reverse complement strand
GTTGGTCTGTCACGCATTCTCGGCAAAGAACTTGCAAGGCTCTTTACAGAAATCTTTTTTATTTCATTTAAACGGCTGTCAAGAAGAACTGCTTTTTCACTTCCTTCATTTTCTCTTGATATTTTTTTTAATTTGTCTTTTTCTTCTGTTCCTAATTCAAAACTTTTATTTTCTTTTTTTTCTTCTCTATCATTTCTTTCTCTTGTATTTGTTTGTGAATATGAAAAAAATTCCCTTGCGGGAATTTTTTTTCTGAGAGCCATTAAAATTTCTTTTCCGGCGAGTTCTTCAACTTCTTTCCCATCTGGAGCAACTGCAATGTATTTTACATCTGCATTTTCAACTACATTCTGGGCAATAAGTTTTCCGCCTCTGTCTCCGTCGACAAAAAGAGTTATTTCTTTCTCTTTGCCAAGCTCTTTGATTTCATCGGGAAGTTTTGTTCCATTCATTCCTACGACATTATTCACTCCGTTTCTCAAAAGATTAACAACGTCTGCTCTTCCTTCAACAACAATCAGTTCTCTTCCTGAAATGTCTCCTGATGGAAGTTTGCCTGCGCCGTATTCTCTGATTCCGGCAATCTTTGCAGAATCTTTAATTTCTGCAGAAATTTCTCTTGAATCTGTCTTTCCATGAATTTCCTGCATAAGTTTCTTGGCTCTTTCAACAATATAGTCTCTCTTGCTTCCTCTCACATCTTCAATTCTTTCAACTTCAATCTGAGAATCACAAGGCCCTATTCTTTCTATTGTTTCAATAGCCGCAGCAATCAAAGTTGTCTCTGACTGGTCAACTGCTGTTGGAATTTTTATGACTCCGACAGTTTTCTTGCCTTCCTTATGCAAATCAACTTCAATTCTTCCGATTTTTCCTTCCTTCTGAAGTTCTCTCATTTCGAGTTCAGCACCCAAAAGCCCTTCTGTTTGTCCGAAGATAGCTCCGATTACGTCAGGCTTTTCTAAGGCTCCTTCAGCCGAAAAATTCGCATGTATCATATATTTTATCGATACTGGACTTATTTTTGCCATTTTTTCTTTTCCTTTGTTTATTTATTTGAAATCGTATGATTTCAGAAATATCTTAGACTTACAAATCCTCTCTAATCCTTATTACTTTCCTTTCAAAATGAATATAGGAAATGTGAATGTGAATGTGATATAATCTATAATCCTAATAGATATTTCTAAAATAAGAAGATAAAAGAGGTTTAAAAATGTTTTTGAAACTAAGTTAAAATGTATCCTTCAAGACTATTTGCACAGGTATTAATCCCGCTTCCAGAACCTGTAACACAATAACCGCAATCCCCATCACATTGGTAATACGGATAAAAAGTATATCCTCCGGGGCAATGACTGGTTCCTGAACATGCTTTAGTTAAACAAGCTTCTGAAGCAGACAAACTGCCTTTTCCCTCGCAATAATTATTTGTGATACTATAAATTGCTTTGTTAATATTTGTTCTGCAAGAGGTTCCTAAGCATAAACTTTTTGACTTTATTGTTGTCCCATTAATTGTTGTATTTCCCACAAAAATTTTTCCCGTTGAGACATTTATGTTTCCTGCAGTAACATTAAATCCTCCTGCAAAATTCATTTCTCCTGCGCTATGCCCAAAGTTAGAAGGACTTGAAGTCCCATAAGCATAAACACCGACGCCGATTATTGCAAAAATTCCCAAAACAATAAACGTGTAAATAAATCTGTTTGAAATATTTATTTGTATAAACTTCCCTCTCTTTTTCATAAACAGATTAATTTAAGGAAGTTTTTAAATTTTTACGATGCCTTCCTTAAGAAATCTCTTTGATAATGGATTAAGTAAGGAGATACAGATACTATTTTTGATTTAAATTCGGGACTTGTTAACTGCTTTTTGAAAATTTTTTCAGAGACATCTCTAATCTTCGCTGTTTCCTTGGAAAGTTCTCCTTCCAAATCATACAACATAATTTTCCCTCTTCTTATTTCTCCGAGGCATATTCCCTTATTGTTATAAATCATGTATTCTCCTGTTTTTCTATAAACAGTATGAACATCAGCATTCCATCTAAGAGTCATTAAATCTTTTTCTCCTAATATTCCAAAATCGTTATTCATATTCTTGGCTATCAATATACATTTAAAAATGTTACTATTCAGAAATAATGACTATTTGTAATTCTTTAATGCTTCCTTGACATTCTTCAAAATCTGAGCCATTGAATCTTCAAGCTGCTGCTTGTTTTTTGTTCCTGTGCAGACAAGCTTTCCATTGCTGAACAAAAGAAAAGTTGCATTTGGTTCAATAAGCTTGTAAACCAGCCCTGGAAACTGCTCTGGTTCATATTCAGTGTTCTGCATTTCTAATGCAAGAAAGTTAAGATTAAGCTTCAAATTTATTGTTCCTGATGCGACAATGTTCTGAACTGTGATTTTTGGCTGTGTCGTAATATTTACATTTATTTTCTTCAGTTGTTTTATAACAGCGTCGATAACCTGCCTTACCTGAGTTGTTGATTTTGTTCCTGTGCAGACAAGATTCCCTGATGAAAAAACTAGAACTGCTGATTTTGGTTCCTTGATTCTTAAAACAAGCCCTGGAAAAGTTTCAGGATTATACTCTGTGTTTGGCTGAGTTCTTGCAAGTTTTGTTAATGGGACAGGTTTCCCCAAAGAAGCAGTAGCGACAATATTCTGTATCTTATATGTGCTTTCTGATGCCATTTTATTATTTAAATAAGAAAAATTTCCTTTATAAAGGCTTCGTCGGTAAGATTACCCGTATTTCCAGTTTCGCTTTTGATTCTCAAAATCCTTTTCTATTTCTTTCAGTGTTGCAACATCTGACGGGCTTCTGTCAGGGCGAAGAGCAGTAAACCTTGGAAATCTTAATGCAAATCCTGAAGAATATGTGGGAGATTTCTGAATCTCCTGATAAGTAACCGAAATAACTATCTTGGGTTTTATCTTGACATTTTTCCCCTTTTCTTCAATAATTAACGGCTTTATTTTTTTCGTTAGTTCATCAAATGAAACTCCCTCTTCTGTTTTTTCCTTGAAACCTGTCCCGACTTTTCCTATTTCTAAAAATTTGTTCTTGTTTTTGTCTAAACAAGAAATTATGAAACTTGAAATCCAGCCAGAACGTTTTCCTGTTCCGTATTCTCCGCCTGTAATTACCAAATCAAAATCCCGCTCTTCAGGCTTTATTTTTAGCATATGCCCGACTCTGCTTCCGGGATTATATTCTGCTTCAAGATTTTTCATCATTACTCCTTCCTGATTGTCTTTCAGTGCTTTCTTGTAAAATTCCTCTGCCTTCTTTTCATCGTCGGTGATTATCTGTTTTGAGTGAATTATCTTATACGGGTGAGGTTCAATAATTTTTCTTATGAGTTCTGTTCTTTTCTTAAAAGGCTCATTAAGAAGAGACTTCCCGTTGTAATACAAAATATCAAAAACATTTATTTCAACAGGCAATTCTTCCCGCAATTTTTCAATGTCATATTTTCTTCTTATTCTCTGGGAGATTGACTGGAATGGTTTGTATTCTTTTGTTTTTTTGTCAAACCCAACTGCTTCAGAATCAAGTATTGCCGAATCTGCTTTTACATACTTCCTGATAAAGTCAGCAACTTCAGGAAATTGCTTTGTGACATTTTCCAGTCTTCTTGTGAACAAAATTATCTGGTTTCCTTTTTTGTGAATTATTAATCTGAATCCATCATATTTGTATTCAATTGCGCAGGGCCTTCCGACAGCGTCAAAACCTTCTTTCACATTTTTGGCTTTTTGTGCTAGCATTGCTTTAATCGGCTTGCCGATTTCAATTTTAACTTTCCCCAACTCATTCATTTTTCCTCTTTTTACAATATCAAAAACAGACGCGACATCATTTGACTTGTCAATTGCTTCCTGAACTTTTTTTGCTCCCTCTTTTTCGTCCTTGAAAAAAGCGTTCGCCATCGATTCTCTTATGGTGCTTACTTGGATGCCGATTCTTAAATCTCCAATAAGGGTTCTGACAAGATAAAGCGCTTCAATAGGCGAAGCAGAAGTTAACAGTTCTGTAATCAGCGAAATTTTTTTGTCAATTGTTCCTTTTCCCTCGAGGGCAGGAAGCTTTCGCAAATTTTCCAGAACTTTTTCCGTCGTTAAAACATGGCTTTCAAGAGTGTGCTGTTTTTTGCTCTTGGTAAGCTTCTCTGCAACTTTCCCCAAATCTCCGACAGATTTCCATTCTTTCACAACTTTTTCTTTTTCTGTCCCTGTAGCTTTTGAAATTGCTTTTATTGCAAGCTGACTTGAAATTCCAATTTTTCGCTCGTCATAATCCGGATAAATATTCCCCAACAGCAAATACAAAACTTCCCTGTCTGATGCATCGAGATGTTTTAAAAAATCAGAAAGAATTTTTATTTTCTCCAGCCTCTTTGTCGTTGAAGAAACAGCGTCGTACAATTCTGCAAGCTTCAAATACCTCATTTAATAATTTAGTCAAATATGTTTTTAATGTTTTGCTTCAAAATAATTCTCAACTTTTATTTTCATTGTCTTTCCATAATCCGTGAATGTTGCAATATTCTCTTGATTTGACTTTGTTTTTTACAGGGAACATTGCTTCGGGTTTGTCTCCCGGTTTTAAGAATTTTTTTGATTCTCCATTCTCTGTGGAAACTTCAATCCATTCAATATGGTGTTCTCTAATCATCGGATGCGGAACAGAACCAACTTTTATTTTTACTCCTTCTTTATTTTTTTCAATTATCGGAACGTGTTTTTCTTTTCCTTCTTCTTTTGTTTTTGCAATCTGCAGTTTCATAGGCTTCCCGCAGCAAACCAAAGTTCCCACGCCATTATGCAGGACTTCTACAATATTCTCTTGATT
>JAMCXF010000038.1:886-23127 GCA_023475035.1 Candidatus Pacearchaeota archaeon | reverse complement strand
GGCTTTCTCAATTTTCTGCTGAGCTTCAATAGTTGCTTCCTTTTTCTCTTCTTCAGCCTTTTTGTCTTCAACTCCGTCTTTATTTTCATCTGCTTTTTCTTCAGAAACTTTTTCAGATTTTCTCTTCTTCGCAACTTCTTTAGCAGAAGTTTCTTTTTTCTCTTCTCTTGCTTTCTTAAATTTGAATTTATCAGAAGGTTCTGCAAGTTCTGCTCTTACAATATCTCCTTCCCTGATTGCCTTGACTTTAATTTTTGAAGGCGGGTTTTTTATTCCTCTGCTCCATAAAACTTCGTTTAACAATTTATCAACTTTAATTTTATCCAAATCTCTGTCTCTTATTTTCATATGCCTGACTAAAAATTCCTTGACAGTTCTTACTGCTTTGTTGGTCCTCTGATATCTCGGAACAATCTGCCATCTGTGTCTAAGTGGAATAACGTATTCCCGTTCAAATTTATCAGTTTTAGTTTCAGTTTTTTTATTCGCCATATTACTATCCCATGTGCCACTTTCTGATCTTTCGTGGCCTTATGTCTAATTTAGTTCTTCTCCAGTTTCTTCTGTAAGCAGTAACTGCCGATGGATGTATTCTCTTTCCCATTCCGTATTTTTTTATAACAACCCAAACAGGAGCCCATTTTGTTTGTCTTCCTGCAACAGCAAGTCTCGATTTCTTTTCCATATACGCTGCCTGTCTCTTTGAAACATGAGGCTTTTTGTATTCTACAATTTTAGGTTGAGTTTGAACTTTCTGTTTTTTAGAAACTTTTTCTTTTTTCTCTTTCACAGGTTTCGCTTTTTTCTCTTTGACAATTTTTTCCTTTGCCATTTACTTTATTTCCTCCAAAAATGATTTTCCTTTAGCAGTAAGTTTTCTTCCAGGTCTTTTTTCTTTTGTTCCTTTAATGCTCTTGATAGTTTCAGTAAATCCTGCTGCGTCTGCCTGTTGCAAAATTGTTCTGATTATTTTTCCGCCTGACTTGACGAATCTTTCAGGCCTGACTCCTCTGTTCATCTTGCTTCCATATCTTGTTCTTAATCTGCTTACTCCAACAATTCCATTTTTGTAAATTTGTCTGAGAATGCTTGCAGCTCTTTTATGCCAGAAATCAGCGTCTTCAATTGGTCTCTCTTTGCTTGAAGATGATTTGACAAAATTAACCCATTCAGGTGCCTTGAACTCAGGAACATTTTTCAAAGCTTCAGCTAATTTAAGATTATATTCCTGCGGACTCATTTCATAAACTGAATTTTTTTTATCCATGTTTGTATAGGCACATCTGACGATGTTAGAAATGCCGAAGCATTTAACCTGAAAATTGAGAGAAATAGGGATTTATAAATCTAATGATTAATCAAAAAGAATAATTTTTAAACTAAATTTCATTCAATTATTCGTGAAAAAAGAGGTTGGCAAAGAGAAAGTTTTATTCTTCTTATTTGTTGGAGTCCTATGCGTTTTTGTATTCTTAACTTTCTTTAATAACATTCCAGTAGTTGCAGGAGATTATGTAAAATGGGGAAATGGTCCTTATTATTATAATTGTTCAACTTGTGCTGAATGTAATAATGCAACTATAAATGCAAGTGCAGGCGATACAATTTTTTTAAACGCTACTATTTTTTTGAATTATCCTATGGGGCCCAATTGTATAAATATTAATTATAAATCCAACATCATCTTTGATTGTCAAAACTATTGGATAACTAACAATACTTGGGTTGCAGGAATAAGCTTAGCTTACACGAATAACAGCCAGATAAAAAATTGTAATCTCTCCTTATTCTCATCTGGAATAAATATGAATCACTCTAACAACAACACTTTTACTAATATAATCACAACGTATAGTAAGTTTGATGGCCTAAATTTACTTCGTTCTTATAACAATACCTTTACAGATATAACTTCAGCTTACAATAGTCACAGCGGAATACACCTCAATCTTTCTTCTTCCAACTCTTTTACAAATTTGAACTTGAATAATAATCTTTACAGCGGAATACACCTCAATCTTTCTTCTTCCAACTCTTTTACAAGTGTAAACTCAAGCAATAACACTTATGGAATTGTATTGGTTGGTTCATCTCAGAATAATATGACTAATTCTCATTTAGAAGATAATAATTATGGATTCTTTTTTTATGACTCATACAACAATTTGTTCTATAATAACTATTTCAATAATACTCATAATTATTATAGTTACAACATGAATCCCTTACAATACAATTTTTTTAACATCACAAAAACTCTTGCTGAAAATATAATTGGGGGAGATTACCTCGGAGGTAACTTCTGGGGAACTCTAAATAATACTGGCTTTTCTCAAAATTGTACAGATGACGATAATGATGGAATATGTGATGAGCCTTATAACATAAATGATACAACTTTTGATTATCTTGCATTAAACATGAGTGCAATTCCAATTCTTCCTTGTGTAGAAAGTTGGACATGTGGCTCTTGGGGAACATGTAACATTAGCGGATATCAGACCAGAACTTGCTCAGATGGTAATTCCTGTGGAACTATAGTTGACCGTCCAGCATTAGTTCAGAGTTGCACTTATGAAGGGAGCACAGGTTCTTCATCCGGAACTACTGGGGGAAGTAGCGGAGGAAGTAGCACGGGAGGAAGTAGTGGCAGTACAAGCGGAGTTTCTGGGACAGAAGGAATTGGAACAACTGTGACTGAAGACGTAAACCAGATTACTCCTGAACAACCTGTGGAAGTTCATCTAGATGATTCGCAAATATATTTGACAAAAATGTCTATCAACGTATTAGAATCTGTTCAAAGTATTTCTGTAACTGTAACAAAAGTAAATGTTCTCGAAGATGCAAATTTGAAAATCGGATTGCCTCAAGGACAATTTTATCAAGCATTCCAAATCGAAACTCAAGGAACAGAGAACTCAAACATTGCAAATGTTACTATAGAGTTCAAAGTTAACAAAGTGTGGTTAGAGAATCAGAACGGGTCAACTGAAAGCATCGGACTTTTCCGAAGGCCTGATACATCAAGTCAATGGAACTCTCTAACAACTGTTTATGAAAGAGCTGATGATACATACTATTATTTCACTTCCTTTTCTCCTGGCTTTTCAACATTTGCTGTTTTCTTTAATGCTTGTGAAGGCGCAGAGTGTGAAGAAAAATCTCCTGTATCAATATGGACCTATATAATAATATTCGCTGCTATATTAGTAATAATTGTTTCTTTTATTATATTTAGAAAATTTAAGAAAAAATAAATCTTTACAACTCTTTTTTAAAACCAACAGCACTCGGCGCCTCGCCTCCGTGCCATGTGAATCTCGGGCGGATTCTTATTGGGTAAATTCTTTCTGAATTGTCGTCGAGAATTATTGCGCTTCCTTTCAGCGACGGCAAATCATTCATATAACCAGAAATTCCCTGAATAAGATAATTCTGCATTATGTAATTAAGCGCGTCGACATCTGGCTGGGAAGTCACTCTGTGTGATATTACAATGTCCGACTGCGTCATAACATCTCTGTGAATTTGCCCTGGCTGTTGCGTCGCCAAGACTACTGAAATCCCTGGCTGTCTTCCTTCTCTCAGCAACTGAACAAGTGCATCAGTCGCAACAGTCTTTGTTCCCAAAGGCAAGAACTCGTGCGCTTCATCAATAAACATCCAAACCAAGGGTTCTTCTTTTTTCTCTGCCATATAAGAAATATTAATTCCTCTTGAAACAGATTTAATCTCTTCTTTTTTTCTCGAATCCATTCTTTGATTAAAAATTTTTCTTGACACCAAACTGATAACTAAGGCTCTTATATTGTAAGCTCCTACAGAATTGTAAACGCTCAAATCCAAAACCGAAGTTGCTCCCGCAGTCACCAAATCCTTAACCTGCGTCGGCTCTTCGTCGCTTCGTGCAAAAATCCCCCATTCTTCAGCAGCTTCAAAAAGTCCTATCGCAGCATTTTTGGTTTCATTCGTAGTTTTTTCATCTTCTTCTATAAGATAAACAATATCTTCAATCCCAAATTTTCCTTTCTCGCTTAATTTTCCTATCATTCTCTGAATAAGAATTGAAACAGGACTTGTAATATCCAGTCCAAATGTCAAAATCCAGTCTTCAGGTGTCATTTCTTTTACATCAAGCGCAAATCTCTCGTCAATAGGAATCCCCTTTTCCAGATAAGAATCATAATGCCCAAACGGAACAAAAACTTTCACTGGCAAACTTTTTGCTTTTAGTCCCCATTCCTGCAAAAGTTTTCTGTCTTTCTCATTTTCAAATTTTGAAGTCCAGTAAATTCCCATTGTGTCAAAAATCAAAGATGCAATATTCTGCCCAACATCTGCAGGGAGATTTGAAAGTTCTTCTGCGATGACTCCGAGCGTGTAACTTTTTCCGCTTCCTCTTTTTCCTGCAACAAGAACAACGTGGCTTCTCGCTACATCCATAAAAATTTTGTTACTTAAAGAAGTGTATTGCCCCATTCGAACATATCCCTTCCCAATAAACACCAGCCCTTTTTCACCAAACTTTTTTTTGTCTGACTCGTCTCTTCCTATTACAATATCATAAGCCATAAGATATCAAATTAAGAGAAGTTTTTATATTTGTCGCGGTTCTTCTTTTATTTTAATGTTTATAAATGGTTATTCTATCCTTCTTTTATGTTAGAGAATATACTCAAAAAAGTCAGAACAAAAATCGCAGCATGTGTTTTAGCAGGAGCTTTGCTTTTCAATTCAGGATGCATGACTTACAGAAATTCGATACCTGCTGATTCAATTCCTTCTGTCGAATCTTCAGAAGAAGACACATTCTACATGTATGAGAGAATGACTTCAGAAGAATCAATAAAAGCTGTCAAAACTCCCAAACAGGTTTTGGATTATTTCACTCAGAAAATGTATTACAAAAATGAAAATAATTCTATCGAAAAAGGAGAATACCAGTCGTTCAAGGCAAATCACATTGACAGAAAAGGAGTATGTTTTGATTATGCAATGTCCGCAGCTGCTTTATTGTCTGATAATGGTTACCCTCCGCTCGTCCTAATCTTAATGGGAAAACCCATAAATCATTCGGTCTTTTTATTCAAGCAGAACGATTCTTATTACGCTCTTGGAAATACTTCGACATATCCTGAAAAAAGTTCAACAATAGAAGAATTAGCTGATAAGTTATCTCCTCAAAATACAGTCAAAAGTAAATGGGAAAAATATGTAATAATAAATCTCGATGAAGTATATCCTGACAGAAAATGGATTAATGGAGATGTTATCAACGGGAAATTTTTTATAACTGATAGCACTAGTTTAGCAGGATATTAATTTCACCATAAAGTTTTTAAAAGCGTTCTTCATACTTCTGAAATGGAAGAAGAAAAAAAAGAGAACGAGCATCATGAAGAACATCATGAATCTCATAAGCAAAATAATTTAACAGAAAAAATAAGGGAAAACCCTTGGATTCTTGCAACATTCATTTTTGGAGTATTATCAACTGTTTTATTATTGGCAAGTCTTTTCGGGGGATTTACAGGTAATGCTATCTCAGGAGATGGTGCTGCAAATAAACTTGTTGGATTCTATGAGTCTTTGGGAATTGAAGGATTAAAAATAGAATCTGTAAAAGAAGTTTCAGGACTTTATCAAGTAAACCTTGAATACGAAGGAGAAATAGTTTCTGTATATATGACTAAAGATGGAAAAAATTTAATTCCTGAAAGTGCTTTAAGTCCTTTGGAACAAACTTCCTCTAATAATGAAGAAGAGACAGAAGTTCCAAAATCCGACAAGCCAAAAGTTGAACTTTATGTTTTCACCTACTGCCCTTACGGATTGCAAATGGAAAAAGCAATGATTCCTGTTGTAAGCTTATTGAAAGACAAGATTGATTTTAAGATAAGACAAATCGGTGCAATGCATGGTGAATATGAAAAAATTGAAGCAGAAAGACAATTATGTGTTGAAAAAGAATATCCTGACAAGTTCTTGAATTATGTTCTTGCATTCGCTGAAAACACAGAAATCGGAAATTGCCAGGGCGACGCAACTTGCCTTGTTCCTAAATTAAACTCATTATATGTAAGTTTGGGAATTGATGCAGAAAAAATAAACTCCTGTATGAACAGCGACGGAGAAAAGTTGTACAATGCAGAAGTGAGCAACGCAAACAGCAATGATGTTTCAGGAAGTCCAACTTTGATAATCAATGGAGTTAAGACACAATCAAGCAGAAGTCCTGAAGCAATAAAAGGAATAATCTGTAACGCATTTAATAATGTTCCATCAGAATGTTCGCAAACATTAAGCACAGAACAGGCATCTCCAGGATTCGGAGCAGGAACTGGTTCTGGAAGTTCAACAGCAAGTTGTTGATTATCTCTTTGCCTTTCTCCACTTCTTGATAATAATCTTGAACCCTATTAATCTTGCAGTATAATTATTTCCTAATTTTTCCAAAATCTTTTCAGAGTATTCTTTTATTTTTTCTTTTTCGTGCCCTGCACTTTTCAGAACAGAAATTCTAACAGTATCATGGTTCTGAAAATTAAGCTTCATAGTATTAACAAAATTATCAGTCAATCCATTCTTCCCAAGTTGCATTTCAACAAAAACCATAAAGAAATAACTTTTATTGAGTTTTTATATTTTTATTAATTAACTTTTCAATTTCTTTTTTTGTGACAATCATTGTTCTGTATTTTTTCACACCAAACATTCCGGCTTTCATTTTCTTCTCTTTGTAAACATCTTCTCCTCTGAAAAAATTAACTTCAACATCTCCTTGATTATCCCTCCAGTCCTGGCTCTTTGAAGCGCAAAAAATTGCTGTTTCTTTTTCATCTTTTTTGCTGTGCTTTATCTGTTCTATAATGCAGAACGGACTTCCTGGTTTTGAAGTGTGAAAAATCTGATTCTCCTTGCCTATAAACTGCTTTACAAGTTCTTCATTTTGTTCCGCATTTTTTCCAGCAAGAACTTTTTTCCCTGATGATGTGACAAATTCCCTAAATTTCATATATAAGAAAATAAAGATAACTTTTTATATTTTTACAGGGCATAAGTTTAAAAATTATTTTTTTTTATAAATAAAATGGAAACAGACAATTTAATGGAAACATATGAAAATGAGAAAGCGTGGGGACTTTTGTCCTCGGTGGATTTGCATTTCTGCAATTCTGACACCATTAGAGATGCAGATAAAATCAGGCAATTTGTTGTTGAGCTTTGTGAATTGATTGATATGAAAAGATTTGGAGAATGTGTCGTTGTAAATTTCGGAGAGGACGAAAAAGTTGCAGGTTTCTCAATGACACAGCTTATTGAAACATCATTAATCTCAGGGCATTTTGCAAATCTGACTAACACAGTTTATCTGGACATTTTCTCCTGCAAATATTACGATCCTGAAATCGTTGCAGAATTTGCCAAAAAATTCTTTGAAGCAAAAGACTACAATTTAAATTACATTTTAAGAAAGTGAAAAAAGAGAATTACAGATCACCGCCAATTGGACAGGAAATTTCTTGTACTTTTAAGATTAATGATAAAAAATTATTAAACAATAATGGAGGAAAACTTAAAAAAATTCTCGAAGAGGCTTTGTTGGCAGATAAGTTTCACATATTGGGCTGGACAGAACATTTCTTTCTACCGCAAGGATATTCCTGCGTGGCTTTGTTAGAAGAGTCTCATGCCGATTTCCATAGTTACCCTGAACATAATTCTCTGTTTTTTAATATGTATAGTTGTCGAGGAGAAAATGATGTAAGAAATACTATTGAATATATTGAAAATAAACTAAATTATCCGGAAATCTTATTCTATAGTCAAAATAAAATTCCTGTGACGAAAAAAGCTGCTAAGAAATTAAAAAATAATTAATTTTTCGTAAGCATTTTTTCTGATTGCTCCATGTCAGTTTTTTTATTGCTTCTTTAAATTCAACCCACTTGTAGCCTGAGTGTTCAAATCCATCAACTTTCACTTTGCCTTTTTTAATCTCAGCAGCATACAAAAAAAATTTCTGTCCGATAATTCCTTTCCTGTCAGGAAGCTCTTTTTCATATTTGTATCTCCCATGAACGCCAAATTTTTTTATCCTCAAAACTTTCAGTCCTGTTTCTTCTTTTATTTCTCTTTTCACAGCATTCATCTTGGGTTCAAAAATTTTGATTCCGCCTTTAGGAAATTCCCATCCTTTCCAATGCAATTTTCTTTTCAGAATCAAATAATAAATTTTGTCATTTTTTTTTGCATATGCGACGACAAAAACAGCTTTTCTGTATCTCATAATCTATTTAGGCTTCAATCTTCCCCATTTTTCCAAAGCCTGTTTTAATTCTTTGTGGGTTCTTGCATATTCTTCAAGAGAAATTTTTTTCTTTGTTGCTTCAAGTGCTTGTCTTGTTGCAATTGCTCCTGCCCGTGTTCCGTTTGGGTGCCCATGAATTCCTCCTGAAACAAGCATTACCATTTCTTTTCCATAAATATCCATTACATCAGGAACCAATCCCGGATGCAATCCTCCTGAAGTCACAGGGAAAGCAGGTTTGATATGCCCCCAGTCCTGTTCGAGAATAATTTTTTTGTAGGGCTTTACATTTTTCTCTCTCAAAACATTTGCAATCGATACAACCTCCTCTTTATCTCCGACTAATTTTCCGACAGCAGTTCCAGAGTGTATTTGATCAACTCCTGCAAGTTTCATAATCTTTGCAAGAAACTGCATTGTGATGCCGTGTTTCTCATACCTGTCAAAAGCAGAATGCATCGCACGATGAGCATGAATCGCCATTCCGTAATCACCAAGAACATTTCTCATTGTCTGCACAGAAGCAGTTCCTGTTGTAACAACATCTATCATTGCGTATTTGAATCCATAATTATGAAGTGCTTTTGCCCTCTTCTTCATTTCTTCTGTCTCTGAAGTGATGTTGATGAAAGCATCTTTAACCTCTCCGGTAATTTTTTCTGCTCTGTCTCTCATCTTTGACATTAACTGCACTCTTTTGTAAAAATTATTGAAATTTGTCGACGTCAAATTCTCATCATCTTTAACGCAATCAAATCCCCCCATCCAGGTTTCAAATCCAATCTTTGCGTGTTCTTCTGCATCAAATCCTACTTTTGGTTTGGGAACAGCTCCTAAAAGTGGCCTGTCATAAACTTTAAAATATTTCCTCAATCCCTCAATTCCCAAATTAGGCCCTTTGAAACTTCTGATATATTCTTCAGGCAATGAAACATCAACTAACCTCAAATTTTTTATTGCTTTCATTCCAAAAATATTTCCTGCAATTCCGCTTAGCAACTGCGGAATATTTCCTTTTTCCCAAAGTCCGAGAGGATAAGCAATATGAACAAAATTGTCTTCAACCTTGTATGCAATCGCCATAATCTCTTTCATCCTCTTCGGAAGTTCGTATAAAGTTGTCCATGTTCCCGTCGATGATTCAGAAGCAATTCTCCCGATTGCATCATCTTTCGAAACTCCTGCCGAAGGTTCAAAATAAAAAAGCGCTTTCAAATCTGTCTTTTTAGGCTTGTACTTTCTATCAATAAAATCATGATACCACTCTACTTTTTTCATCTAAACTTTTCTAATCTTATATCCCTCTTTTGTATCATCAATAGCAAATCCAAGTTTTTTAATCTTATCTCTGAGCTCATCTGACTTTTTCCATTCCTTGTTTTTTCTTGCTTCTTCTCTTTCATTAACAATCTTCATAACATTTTCAGGAACTTTTATTTTTTCTTCTTTTCCAAGATTTAATCCAAGAACCTTGTCAAATTCTTCAGCCAGCTCATATTTTTCAGAATCACTCAATCTTTCATCCCTCAAAATTTCCCATAAGAAAGACAATCCTCTTGAGGAATCTAAATCATCATTTATTATTTCCAAAAATTGTTTCTCTGCATTTTCAATATTTTTTTTATTTTTTTTCTGACTTCTGTCAAGACTTAAAACTATATTTTTTAATCTTTCATAAGAATTTTGCGCCATTTCCAAGCTTTCAAATGAAAATTCCAACGGTTTTCTATAATGCGTCAGCAAACATAAATATCTAAATGACAACGGAGAAAATCCCTTTTCTTCCAAGTCGGATAAAGTATAAACATTTCCGAGTGATTTTGACATTTTTCCGCCTTTCAGTTTTAGCCATCTTAAATGAAGCCAATATTTTACCCAAGGTTTTTTTCCAAAAGCAGTTTCTGATTGTGCAATCTCATTTGTGTGATGAACAGGAATATGCTCTTCTCCGCCAGTGTGAATATCAAATTGTTCTCCAAGATATTTCCATGACATTGCAGAACATTCAATATGCCAGCCAGGAAATCCTTTCCCCCAAGGTGAATCCCATTGCATTATATGATTCGGCTGATTTGTTATCCACAACGCAAAATCCGTAGGATTTTTTCTTTCGGGGTCAACTTCAACTCTCTCTCCAAATTTCATCTCTTCAGGATTTAACTTTGCCAGTTTCCCGTAATCTTTAAATTTGGACGTGTCAAAAATTAATCCAACAGAAGTTTTGTATGCATACCCTTTCTTTTCTATCTTTTTGATAACCTCTATCATTTCTTTGATATGCTCTGTTGCTCTTGGCATTACGTCAGGCAAGATAACATTCAGCTTGTTTATATCTCTGAGAAAAAAATCAGTATACTTCTTTGCAATCACTAGCATTGATTCTTTGTTTAATTTAAGCCCCTCTCTTTTGATAGCCTTTACCATCTTGTCTTCTCCTTCATCAGCATCAGAAGTAAGGTGTCCAACATCAGTTATATTCATCACATGTTTTATTTTATAGTCATCATATGCTAATATCCTCTTTAATAAATCCACAAAAAGAGCATATCTCATATTTCCAATATGCTGATACCAATAAACCGTTGGACCACAACTATACATCCCGACAAAACCTTTCTTAACCGGCGTGAAAACTTCTTTCTTTCTTGTTAATGTATTATACAATTTCAAAACCATAAACTTTCTAAGAAAAACTAATTTTTAAATTTAACAGGCGTGACTCCAAATTCAAAGGAAAGTTTGATAAAGAAAACGATTAGTTGTCTTTATTTGGCCATTATTTTTACGTCAAAGAAATCACTGGCATAAGCACTTCCGCCTGCCTGAACTTCGACCTTGAATCTTGCAATACACAATGGCGAACCAATAGGAATTTGGAACATTACCTTTCTTACTACTTTTCCTCCTACTGGAATTGCAATGTCACTTTCGCCTCTTCCAACAATAATCCAGCTTTCAGCAACATCTGCAGTCACACCGCAATTAGCAACATCAGATGCAGAAACCTGATAAGAAAAAGTTGTTGCTCCTGAAGCTCCCTGCTGAAGATTTTTTATTCCAAAACCAACTCCGTCAGTTGCTTCCTGTTTTATTTCAACATATCTTGTGCTCGGATATATTGCAATTGCATTTTCTTCAGAAAATAATTTTTCTATTTCACTTTCTAACTGCTGGTTTGTCAAATCAACAACTCCTTTTGCACTTGAAAAAATATTTCTTATCAGAACAATTCCAAGAATAAGCATTGTAACCATCAGGACAATTGTAACAATTGTTCCTATAGACATCTCTATAGCTCCTCTTTTTTTATCAAAAATATTTTTCATTTTACGCTGTTGATAATGCACTGTTTATGTAATCAGCTAATATCGGAGCGAGATAAAAAATCCACAACAAACTGAAAACCAATCCAATTCCATTAAGAATTAATCCTGCTTTTCCCAATTTTGTTGGTTTGTTTCTTTGCTGTATGAAACAGAGAACAAGACCTACAATTGAAAAAACAACTCCATAAAACCCTGAAAAAAGAATGCTCAAAACTCCGAGAGTAAATCCTGATGCTCCAAAAGAATTTCCTTTCACAACAGACTCTTTATCTTTATGCTCTCTCTTTTTGAATAACTTCATATATGAATTAATTTTTTAACTTTTATAAATGTTATGGGGTCTCCGGGAGTCGAACCCGGCACACCTACGTCTTCAGCGTAGTGCTCTCCCGCTGAGCTAAGACCCCTTAGCTTAAGAAAATAATAAATTGATAACTTTTAAATGTTTAGAAAATCAGGCCTGACTACAAATTCAAAGGGAAGATTAAGCGAAGGAAACCGATAGGTGTCCTCGCAAATTGCAAGTTGAGCGTAGGCCACTTTCTGTCGTTCCCTGTAATCAGACGGAACGTGTTAACATTCCACTATGCGTAGTTTTCTACTTGCACCAGTCAAGATGCTCGTTTCATCAAATCTTGTTCTTCGCAGTTCAACGCATGTTTCATAACTCGGAACAAGCTGTGTCGTTTCTGTACCAGCGCTTTGCTTCACAGCAATCCATTTTCACGGATGACTTTGTCGCAAACTAAAGTTTGCGGGTGAGCGGACCTTCCTCAAAGAATCAGAAATCATAATTTTATTTCTTGACAATTTAATGTCAGACTCTCCGAAAGTTAACTGCCCAACTTACAAAAATCCGAAGAAAAAAGAGTTTTTAAAGTTTGCCGAACATAATCTTTAATGAAAAAGAGGACGAAAATAAACTGGAAAGTTTTAATCGCAAGTTTTGTTGCAGTTTACTTTTCTGCCTTTATCGGAAGTCTTTTCACATCGGGAAATGTAACCAGCGCTTGGTATGAATCAATCCGCCAGTCAATAACTCCGCCAAACTGGATTTTTCCTGTTGTCTGGAATGTTCTTTTCTTTCTGATTGCATTATCTTTGTATATTGCATGGACAAACTCATCAAAAAAACAAAAACCAAAATTAGCAATCTTCTTTGGATTTAATCTTATGTTGAATACTTTATGGAGCTTGATTTTTTTTGTTTTGAAAAATCCGGCAATCGCTTTTTTTGAATTGATAATCTTCTGGGTTTCAATAGTTTCTATAATTTTTATAACTTGGAAAATAAACAGAAATTCTGCGTGGCTTTTGTTTCCTTATTTGTTATGGGTAAGTTTTGCAGGAATACTAAATTATCTGATAGCATTTTAGAAGAGAGTTGGACACAGGGTCAAGCCCTGTATCCGAGGGGTTGATGAGGATAAAATTCAGTCGAATATTATCTCTTTTACAAATACCATAATAAAATCTTATTTATAAAGCGTGAGAAAGAAAAATATGTAGGAATGATACTGTCGGAAAAATTTTGTATATAAAACTTTAAATAAGGTAAAAAGGTGAAACTTTTATGGATTTATACTCTGTAGTGACAGAAAATAAATGGCTGTTGGAAGCATTATACACATTAATCATTACTTCTATCTGCATGATTATTGTTCTAAAAACAGACAGATTTTTCAAATTAAGTTTGCATAACGGAATAAGATACTTCAGGAACGCATTCTTGTTCTTCGGCATCGGATTTTTAGTAAGATACATACTCGGGCTGTTTTCTGATTTCTCAATCACCAACGCAGACATAATAAAAGTGATATTTGAATACTTTATGATAATGGCTGGTTTTTTCCTTTTCTATAGTCTTGTGTGGAAAAAATTCGCTTCCAAAAATGAATATAGCTCAATGTTCAATTCAAAAATAACATTGTTCAACATAATGGCGATAGTCCTTGCATTGCTCGACGAAGTTTGGAATACTTACAATTTCATGTTCTTTTCGCAGATAATTATTTTCTCATACACTTCAGTAATTTCCCTGATTAACTATCTGAAAAAATCTGAAAAATTCAAATTCCTGAAATTTTATTTTATAGGAATGCTGCTCGTCTTTGCCGCATGGATTTTGAATTTCCTCGCAGCATCATTTTTCCATTGGCATCCTTTAATCCTTATTAACATTGGAATAATAAACGTAATATTTTTCTTTTTATTCCTTTATGGAGTAATAAAGGTAACTCAAAAATAAAATGGCATCCAAAAAACGAGAAAGGCTTGAAGTCATAAAAGACATACTTAACACGATTCGGCAGAACAGGGAAATAAAACCGACAAGACTGCTTTACGCTTCAAATCTTTCGCCGCAAATGTTCAAGGAATACATTAACGAGCTGATTGCAAAAGGATTCATAAAACTTGAAATCAGCGACAATGAAAAGAAAACTTTTTCCCTGACAAAAAAAGGAAGCGACTTTCTTCAGGAATATAAAGTCATAGAAAGTTTTATTGAAAATTTCGGATTATGATTTTATCTCGCCTGTAAATCCGCAATAGTCACAAAAATAAAATTTTTTGTACTCTGCTATTTTGCGTGAATTTCTCTCTCTTATTACTTCTTCTTCCATCCTTCTTAATCTCTTTCCGCAAAGACAATCCAGAGTCGAGCCAACTGTATACCCAAGAGCCCCGTGTTTTATAACTTTGAATTCTATCACCGAAGGATCTTTTTCTGCTTTTTCAATGTCTTCCGAAATTTTTTTGTTGAATCTCGCGCTTACAAGTGTGCCATATCCTCTGCTTGCCTCTTCATACTCTTTTAATGAAATTTTCATTATTTTTTTGCTGCAATTTAAAAGATTTTCTGAGATCAGTCCAACCCCTCTTTTTCCTTTCATTGTATAAAACCTAATCCCTCTGGGCATACTTTTCTAACCATACAAACCTTTAAAAACATATTTTATTAGGGATATGCATGTCAGTTAAATGTTTCGGAGCAAGTTTTCTTTCAATATAATTGTAAGGAGGATAAGTAAGATGAAGTTACACGTAGGAAATTTACCTTTTAGTGTCGGTGAGGAAGAGTTAAAAGCACTTTTTGCAGATTATAACCCTGAAGAAGTTACTCTTATCAAAGACAAGTTTTCAGGAAGATCAAAAGGTTTCGGTTTTGTTACAATTACCGATGATGAAGTTGCAAACAAAGCAGTTTCAGAATTGAACGGGAAAGATGTACAGGGACGAGAGCTTAAGGTTTCTGAAGCAAGGCCAATGGAAGAAAGACCAGAAAGACCAAGAAGAAGTTTTGGTGGAAACCGAGGCGGATTTGGTGGCGGTAATTCTAGAGGCGGCGGAAGTTTCAACAGAGGACCAAGAAGATATTAATTAGTCATTGTTGAAAACAATTTTTTTATTTTAATCTTTTATTTTTAAGTAGAAAACTAATTCTTAAATTATTTTATCCAGACTGGATATTTTATCTTTTTTTAAGTCATGTTTAATATTTCTTAGTTCCCCAATATAATAACTTCCCTGTGTCCCCATAATTTCATAAATATAAGCCGAATATGAGTCCTTTTTTTCTTCGTCAAAAAGCAAAAACAATTTTTTTCCGTTATTCCCTGCTGCAACCTCTTCTATAGAACAAGGAATTAAAACTTTTATCTTTTCTCTGGGAATTCTTTCATTCAAAGTAAATTTTCCGTCTTTATTTGAGTCTAATCTGATATCTTTTAATTTTCCAAAATAATAATCTTTATATGTTCCTGTTATCTCATAGGAAAATTCTAAATCTAAAACTTCATCTTTATTTGTATCAAAAAATAATAATAATTCCCTTTCATTATTTAGCGCTGCAATGGTCCCCATTTCTTTTTCAGAAAAATTTAAACTTGATAAATTTCCGCAGCCTAATAATGCAAATACTGCCCCAGCCAATAATCCTGTTAGCCCACACTTCATTGTTTAACTATATTTAATCTATTATTTAAAATTAGTTGTGCTGGGAGAGATAATAACTTTTAGGTATCTGCGCTTTTCAAAAACTTTTTATACTCTCTTTTCATTTAGTTGTTATGGTGAAAAGAGGGAAAAGAATTTCTAAGCCCAAGAATCATGCTGTTGTTATGAAAAAACAGGATGAATTTAAGTCGAGGGCTGCAAAAAGAATTTTTTTCATTTTCCTTGATGTCGTGATTCTCGTTGCATTTTCCCTTGCAATATACTTTACTCTGGTAATGGATTACACAAAAGTGATTTTATTCCTCGTAATGGGAAGTTTGCTTTTGCTTTTTTTCATTATAAGAAAGTTAGTCCGAAGAAGATAATTCTATAGAAAAAATTAAAAGTCAGTTATTTCTTGTTTTAACATGGAAATCAATCTGGGACATGTTCCTCCTATTTTTGCCCACGATGTTGCAATGTCTACAATGACAAAGGCAAAGAAAAACAAAAATGGAAAAGCAAAAAAAGAATCTTTTACAGAACTTGTTTTCGTCGATGCTTTCAAGAAACAGGCAATTGCGAGAATCGCGCTTCCTATGAGCGTGCTTGAAGGAATGCCTAAAATGATTGAAGACAATCTGAAAAAAATAAAGCAGGATTTGAAAGACAAGGAAATGCCGAAAGAAAAAGAAGAGAAGACAGAAATAAAAGTGAAAAATAATTCTTATTTAGGATAAATGGCAATTGAAATAATAATCGGAATAATTGTTGCAGTTATTGTAATTGCTGTTGCTTACTGGTTCGGATACAAGTCAGGAACTTTTCGAAGAGACAAATATTGGGAAGGGGAACTTCCCAGTCACAGAAAAGACGCGATAATGAAGTCGCGTGCAGTTTTGGGCGGGCAATTTTCAGAACAGCTTGCTCCTTATCTTCCTGAATTTGAATATCTGCCGACAGAGTGCAGGTTCATTGGAAAGCCGATTGATTTTATTGTCTTCAAGGGCGCAGATGAAAAGAAAATTGATGAAGTCATTTTCGTCGAGGTGAAAAGCGGAAATGCAAAATTGAATCAGCACGAGAAAAATCTAAAGGAAACAATAGAAAAGAAAAAAGTGAGATGGGTTGAATACAGAATTCCTGAATCTCTGACAAGCAAAGGAAATGTCGAGGACAGAATTAAAGATATTTGCGATGATAAATGAAACTTCCAAAAAATTTTAATCTAAAAGTTGTAATCTTCTCACTGATTGCTCTTGGATTTATTGCGCTGACATTTTTAGTAAATCCTTATTTTATCATCGGTGCTGTTGTGTTTATGCTGTTAAACCAAAGAGAATTGAAAGGGAAGAAAAAATCTTAAACCAGCTCTGTTATTTCCGATTCTGTAAGTGCCTTATCATAAATTCTTAAATCTTTGACTGAACCCTTGAAATATACAAAATTTGGAGAAATCATATAAGATGATCTTCCTTTGCCTATCCATAACTTTTCAGGATTAGGAATAGAATTAAAAAACTTGACATCAGAAGAACTTCCAAAATTATAATCTCTGTTTGTCATTTCTGCTCCATTGAGATATCCTCTGTTTCCTGTTTCATCGACGACAACTGTAAGATGATACCAGACATTTTCTTCCAGATTTTCATTTGAATCAAAACATAAAAAAGGTTGTTGATTATCTTTCATCCAGGTTACATATAATTTTTTATTTGAAGGATCTGGCTGAGAACTTGAACCTTCTCCGAAGCTTCCTCCGCTATGCCCCATTTCAATTACAAACATATTATCTGGATCATTTTCATTATCCATACCAAAATACAGAACAGGCATTATTGACTGGGTGTCAAGTAAGGAATCAAATTTAAAGGAAAGTGCAATAGTTCCTTCTGTTATTGGTTTTACCTCGCTGACTGAACTGGAAAGGTCGACAAAATCGTCCACTCCATTAAAGGATTTTTCATCAGGATAAGACAAAACTAAATTTCCTTCAACTTGCCCGCTATTTCCTCCAGAGGGTATTTCTTGAGAAGAGCCGTTATCTTCAGGAAATGTTTCTGGTTGCGTCGGAGAGCGCAGTAAAAAAATAGCACCAGCGATTAAAATAATTACTCCGACAGCAATTGCGATTATCACACTCTTTTTCATAAACAGACTAAGAAAGCAGGATATAAAAATATAATGGGATAATCAATAAAATTTAAAAGCAAAAGAAATTCTGATAAAAAATGACTGAACTGTCAAAAGCAATAACTTCCTTCTTGCATCTTTTTGGTTTTGATATATACAAATATTCTATACTAAGAGATATGTGCAACTATGTAAATGAGAATAAAAAAGGAGAACTTGTTGGAGTTGAGATAGGAGTTCATAAAGGAGACAACGCAAAACAGATGTTAAAACGAATGAATCTGAAAATGCTTTATCTGATTGACCCTTACGAATTATATAATGGATACCAAGACGGAATAAACCTGAATAATATGCATAATACAACTTTTAATAAAACTAAAAAAGAAATGGAAAGAAAATTAAAAAAATACAAAGGCAAATACACTCTCATAGAAAAGATGTCGGAACAGGCAGTTAATGAAATTCCGGATAATTTGGATTTCGTGTATATCGACGGCAACCACGAGTATAAATATGTCAAAAAAGATATTGAGCTATACTACAAGAAAGTTAAAGACGGAGGAGTGTTCGGGGGGCATGATTTTTTAGGACTTAATTTTAATGATGTCAGAAATGCTGTGATAGATTTTTTAAAGAAATATAATCTGCAACTTTATGTGGGCTACAATAATGACTGGTGGGTTGTCAAGGGAGTGAAAAGAGAAAAATGAAAATAAAGAAATCAACAATAATCTTTATAATCCTTGCATTTATTTTAATTTCAGGAGTAATTGCATTCACAATGGCTAACCAAACAACAAAAGTAAAACTTGAAACAAATCACGGAGACATAGTCATAGAACTTTACAGCGATATGCCGATAACAGCAGGGAATTTCAAAAAATTAGTCGAGCAGGGATTTTACGACGGAACAATTTTTCACAGAATAATTGATGGATTTATGATTCAGGGAGGAGACCCGACAGGAACAGGAATGGGAGGTCCTGGCTATGAAATAAAAGATGAGTTCAAGGGAAATCAGAAAAATGCCCGCGGAACAATTTCAATGGCAAACGCAGGACCAAACACTGGAGGTTCCCAATTCTTCATAAATTTAGTTAATAATAATTTTCTCGACGGAAAACATCCTGTTTTCGGAAAAGTAATCGAAGGAATGGACGTCGTCGACGAAATCGCAAAAGTTGACACCGACGGGAATGACAAGCCGTTGGAAAATGTTGTGATAATTAGTGCAAGTATAGTATAATAATTCTTAAAAAAGAAATTCATCTTTAATTTCAGATGATAGAAGTGTCCTTAGAATTAATAATAGCATTAATCGGGGCTATTACAGGGATTATCGGAACTATTACAGGGATTATTAATTTAATATGGCATATTCAAATAGATAAACCCAAACTTATTCTAGACCGTGCTTATTTTGAATGGGCAAGTATGCATGATAAAAATCCTCCAAGGGATAAAGAAATTATTAAGTTTGAAATGGTACTTGATAATTTGTCAAATCGTTCTACAACTATAAAAGATATTTGGTTTCAAGTTGGGGATAGGATTATTATGGAAAAATATGATTACTCTTTTAACCCTCAGACAATTAGAGGTGGCAGTTCAAAAATTTTTACTTTTTATATTGATTTTGATAAAAAAGATTTTAGAAACTATTTTGATAAAGACGGAAAAATTGAATTGGGAGTAGACATTTTTCATACATTTGGGAGAATAAAAAAGACAGGATATAAAACAAGATTTGGTAATACTGGCTGGTTAAATATCCCCGTCTAGAAAAAAATGGTTGAGGAAGAAAAATGACACAAGGCATATTGGGTGAAATAGAAGCAGCTGCAAAAATTAAAGAAGAAAATTTACATAGATTTGAAAATTATTTTCTAGCTTTATTATCTATGATTTTCGGATTATCTGTAAGTTTTTTTGCACAAATTTTTCTTATAAAATATCCTGGCATGATTAATAAATTTTTTATTTATAGTTTAATAATATGCTTATTTATTGGAGGATTAATTATTTTAACAATAATAAAATTAATGAAAGAAGTAGAACGAAGTCATAATTGGATGTTAAATACTATGGAAAATTATGCAAAAAGAAATTACTAAAAAATATAGAAAAACAAAATGGTTGAAAATATAATCAAATATCAAATTGCGGTAGGTTTATTAATTGGAATTTTTTTAACTATATTTACTCTTATGGGAAATTTTGTAGGAAATTTTTTATGGGAAAAAATAAAATCACGTCCAAAAATTTCTTGGATATTATTCATAATTTTTATTTTAAGTTTTGTAGGTATTTTGATTTTCTCAATAAATCTTTTAATAAACCAAACTGATTTTCATAACCTTTTTGATATATTTAGAACTCAATAATTAATTCTACCAAGAAAAATAAAAAAACATCAAAATAAAATAAGCACTGAAGATTTTTTTGTGTATTTTTGAAAACAAAAAATAAAGCTTTTAGTAGTTGTCTGCTGAAATTCTCGACGAATCTTGAATCTTACACAGCAACTCTATCAACGTCTTACTCTATCAACGTCTTCTTCTTAGACGGCCTTAGTTGAGTCGTTTTGCGGATGGTTTCGGGCTTAGATGCTTTCAGCCCTTATCCATATAATGCGTAGCTATGCAGCCTGCCATATGACAACTGCTCACCAGAGGCATCCGAGTCCCGTTCCTCTCGTACTAGAGACTCGTTCCACTCACTCAACAACACACCTAGTAGATATCATACAAACTGTCTCGCGACGTTCTTAACCCAGCTAACGATACCTTTTAATACGTGAACTCCGGCACCCTTGGTTGCTTCTGCACAACCAGGATAGGTAGAGCCGACAGCGATGTACCAAACCGCGCCGTCAATGTGGACTATCGGGCGCGACAAGCCTGTTATCCTTGGGGTAACTTTTCTATCAGACACGGCTCCTATTAAAAGAGCACGTGGGTTCACTAGGCCCGGATTTCTCCTCTGTATTTTTTGCTTTTCAAAATACAGTCAGATGAGCTTTTGCCCTCGCACTCAACTCCTGATTTCCAAGCAGGATGAGCTCATCGTTGGGTCCTATCGATACATTTTCGACAGGGCACCGCCCCAGTCAAACTGCCCGCCTGCTGCTGTCCCCATAAAGAGTAAGAAATCCTAAGAAAAGTGGGTAGTATTACAAGTTCGCTCCTCTGCCACCAAAATGACAGACTCGACGCTCCTACCTATGCTATGCATTTCTCTTAAGACCACAACAACAAGTTGCAGTAAAGTTCCACAAGGTCTCCGCTTCCCACTAGGCGTCCGTGGCATTTTCGCCACACAGTATTTTCAGAAGGTTCCAATTAGGGACAGTGACAACCTCGTTAAACCATTCATGCAAGTCGCCATTCAGACGACAAGGTATTACGCTACCTTAAGAGGGTCATAGTTACCCCCGCCGTTTCACGGACCTTAGCTCCCTTGAAAAGGAGTTTGAGAAACCGCGACTGGGCAGGTCTCACCAGTTATACAAGTCTTTTCAGATTAGCAACTGGCTACGTTTTTGGTAAACAGTCGGGCCATCCTTGTTACTGAGATCTAACTATGCTTTTACATTTCTGAAAAAACAAAGATAGACATCCCTTAAGCCGAAGCTACGGGACTAATATGCCGAATTCCCTTAATTGGTTTCGCCTTTCATGTCTTAGCCTTTTTAGCTAGAGCACCAGTGTCGGTTGTGGGTACAGTTAATTAATTAAGAGTATAATCTTTTCACTGGCTCCTGGACTCAACAATTTTGTCTGTCAAATTCAAATAGGTCTGTGCATTACGCTCGCTAAATTTCTCTGACAGAACATTCTTTCGAATGCTTATTTATCCGGAAGCAAATCATACTATGTAAAATCAATCAGTGCAGGAATATTAACCTGCCCTCCATCATCATACTCGATTAAGATATGACTAAGGTACTGACTAACTCTTGGCTAACGTATATTGCCAAGAAAACCTTGCTCTTTCGACATCTTCCATTCTCAGGAAGATCACATCCTACTATTGCCAGGATCTTCATTCCTTTCCGCTCCACGCCTCCTCTCGGAAACGCTTCTGCGCAGAAAAGACGCCTGCTTACCCGGCCACTCATCTGAGTGCCGCCAAAGTATCGGTATTATGCTTGAGCCCCGTCCATTTTCAGGGCCTTGTATCTCAATAGGTGAGCTGTTACGCTTTCTTTGAATGATAGCTGCTTCTAAGCTTACATCCCTAGTGTCTCAGATTCAAGACGCCTTTCGTTACACTTAGCATAATTTAGGGACCTTAACTTTAGTCTCCGTTGTTCCGGTCTCGGAAGTGTATCTTACATACACACCCTGTTTCTCATGTTACGCAGTCGACAGCTTCTGAGTTGGAAAGACCTCCGTAAGCGTTTGCTCCTGCAAGTTCTATCCGTACTTTACCCCGTCGACAAACTACATGAGACTATACGTAGGCATATTTCAGCAGGAACCAGCCATCGCCAGATTAGATAGGCTTTTCACCCCTATTCACAGATC
>JAMCXF010000038.1:0-876 GCA_023475035.1 Candidatus Pacearchaeota archaeon | reverse complement strand
ACCTCCAATCCAGGAGGCCCTACTCTTTGAAGAGCGACATAGAATTTTAGAGTACAGGACTATCACCTTCTGAGGTATGTCTTTCCAGACAACTTTCTCTCAATTCTTTAGCCACTTCGGACCTCCATCCACCTTTCGGTAGACTTCATCCTGCCCATGAATAGATCATCTGGCTTCAAGTCAAATCCACGTGACTGACGCACTTTCATACTTGCTTTCGCTTCGGCTTCCCATTTCAGGTTAGCCTCGCCACATGAAAAAACTCCCTGGCTCGTTCTTCAAAACGCACGCTGCAACTCTCAATAAATAAATACGGGAGCCGCAGCCATCTGTAACTGTTAGATTTCAAGTCTTTTAACTCTCGGTTAAGAGTACTTTTCAGCTTTCCCTCGCGGTACTAGTTTGCTATCGGACTTTGGTTATATTTAGGGTTAGCGGTTAATCCCGCCATATTCAGACCTCCAATCCAGGAGGCCCTACTCTTTGAAGAGCGACATAGAATTTTAGAGTACAGGACTATCACCTTCTGAGGTATGTCTTTCCAGACAACTTTCTCTCAATTCTTTAGCCACTTATCTTCACCACATCTCTGCCATCGTTTCCGACGGAGATTCAGTTTGCCCTCTTCCCCTTTCGCTCGCTGCTAATCAGGGAATAATTATTTATTATCTTCTCCTGCGGGTACTAAGATGTTTCAATTCCCCGCGTGATTCCACATTTCTGTGCATTCGGAAATCTCGGGATCAATGCCTGCATGCGGCTCCCCCAAGCTTATCGCAGCTTGCCACGTCCTTCATCATCTACCAAAACCAAGCTATCCATCTAACAGCGTTGTAGAATGTTTTCTAAAATACTAAATTACTTATTACGAAAATA
>JAMCXF010000015.1 GCA_023475035.1 Candidatus Pacearchaeota archaeon | reverse complement strand
TCTGTCTGAGGAAGTTGCAAAAAAACTTCTCGGTAAAATGAAGATTAAAAGAGTTGAAGAATTCCCGACGAGAGACAGGATTGAAATAGAAAGTGAAGAGTTATGATTTCAGATATTGAGATAATTAAACAAAAATTAAAAGAAAAAGCAAAACCAGAAAAAGTTTTTTTTCTAAAAAGAGTTTTAGCGACGCCATTTGAAGTTATTGGAATAATGGTTCCTGATTCAAGAGAGATTGCAAAATCTTACAGCAAACTCAATATTTATGACGTGTATAATCTTTTCGACGAGTTATGGAATTCAAATGTTCACGAGGAGAAAAGCCTTGCAATTCATATTCTGCAACAATACAAAAAGCAATTCAGCGTCGAGACATGGAAATTTCTGAAAGAAAGAATTAGTAAAGCAAAAACATGGGACCATATTGACATGCTTGCAACAGATGTTTTTGCAGAAATTTTATTGAACAATTTATTTTTAATGACGGAAATTAAGGAAATGGCAAACTCAAGAAATTTTTGGGAAAGACGGCTTGCAATTGAATCAACTTACAAATTAATTAAAAAAAACAAGATTGAATTAACTCTTCGTTTAGCCGAAAAATTAATTTATGATGAAAATACTTATGTGCAGAAAGGCGCGGGCTGGATGCTTAGGGAAGCAGGAAAGAAAAACAGAGCAGTAATAAAAGATTTCATTCTGATGCATGTTGACATGAAGCCAGTCGCATTTTCTTATGCGACGGAAAAAATGACTGAGTTAAGAAAAATAAGAAAAGAGAGATTAAAGAATAAAGAAGAAAAGTTGTTTAATCCTTGAACCTGTTTTTATGTTCAAAACAATATTCCTGTCCTTTAACTCGAAGAAGAGTATAACATAGAGTGTCTGTTCTTATTATTTTATCCTGATTAGTGTTATATAATCTATTCTCTAAACCATCATCTTTTATTTCAAAACCCCAAGCCATATGCGGAAAATTTTCTGAGGGGCGGATATTAACCATATTGTTATCCCAATATACTTCTAAAGGAACATTAAAATTAGCGTCGATCTCGACTCTTTCGAAGAAAGTTTTCATTAATTGGTTTAATTTTTCTACAGGTTTTTTATGATTGTATTCTATTACGTTATATTTTAAATCCATTTTTTTCTGATAAGAAGATTATTTATAAATGTTATGAAATATGAATTTATATGGAAATTGAAAAATTAAAATCGAAAAAAACAATTAAAGAACTTCTTGAATTTGGAATTATGATATTTGACAAGCCTGCTGATTGGACTAGTTTTGACGTCGTGAATTTTGTTAGAAGCAAATTAAAATTAAGAAAAGCAAGTCACTTCGGAACTCTTGATCCTATGGTAACAGGAGTTTTGCCTCTTGCATTAAACAGGGCTGTGAAACTTACAGGATTTTTTATTGGAGAAGACAAAGAATATACTGGAGTTATGAGAATTCATGAAGATGTTTCACTTGAAGAAATAAGGAAAGTAATAAAAGAAAAATTTGTCGGAAAAATTATCCAGATGCCCCCTGTGCGTTCAAGCGTCAAGAGACAGGAAAGAGAAAGGGAAATAAAAAAATTTGAACTTTTGGAAAAAGACGGAAAAAATATTTCTTTCAGAGTAGAGTGTCAAGGAGGGACTTATGTCCGAAAATTAGTTCATGATTTAGGGGAAGAAATGAAAATCGGCGCGCATATGACTTCATTAAGAAGAGTGAGAGCAGGAATTTTCTTGGAAAAAGATTGTGTAAATAAGGAACAATTTGAAAAAGCAGTTGAGAAATATTTGGCAGGAGATGAAAAAGAACTAAGAAAAAAAATTTTGCCTGCCGAAATTATAACAAAAGTTTATCCTATTGTGAAAGTAAAAGGAGAATTTAGCGACAAGCTCTTGCATGGCGCTCCTCTTGATGAAAAATTTCTGACTGAAAAAAAGAAAATTGAAAAAAAGAAAATTATATGTGTTTTTAATGAGGATAAGTTTATCGGAATGTATAAAGTTGTAAATGAAGGAAATATTTTTGCGAAAGCAGAATTTATTCTTCAGCCAATTTGAAGATAGATTTTTAATTGGAAAAATCTTATTCTGAATATGAAAAAACCTTACATAAAAAAATTTGGGAAAATTTCTAATTTTAACGTATGGATCGTTGATGGAAAATATGTAAGGGATAACATCGACGAAGAGTTCACAAATTATGGACAGCATTCAAGATTTAATTTCATTCCAAAAGAAGAATTTTGGATAGACAAAGAAAGAAGAAAAGGTGAAGAAAAATATTACATTGAATCAATGTTAGTTATGAACAGGCTTATGGCAAAAGGCGTAAGTCAGCTCTTCCGATCTAAAAAAGCAGATGAAGCAGAGCGAAAAGAGAGGGCAAAGTCAAACCTGATGAAGAAAGCTGTAGAAATGAAAGAACATGAAAAAGATTTGCTAAAACTTATACATAAAAAAATTTTGAAAGAATACAGCACTGAAAAACTGAAAGTATGGGTTATTGACGGGGAAACTGTCAGAAATTTATTTTTTCTGGATTTTACAGAAGGAGGGCATGAATTTGTTTACCCTTTTGTTCCGAAGGGAGAGGTATGGATTGATGATGATGTAGGAAAAGATGAGATTAAATTTGTTCTTCTCCATGAGATGCATGAAAGAAAACTAATGGAAAGCGGAATGAAATACGACGCGGCTCATAAAAGTTCAAGCGAGATAGAATATGCGTGCAGAAGAAAAATAAAAGATTTGGATAAAGAATTAAAAAAAGAAATCAAAAAGAATAATCAAAATGCGTGAATTTGTTTATTTTTCCCAAAGTGCAAGAACTTCGGGAAATTTTGATCCTAATGACTTGATGAAAGCAGGGAGAATGGACATTGCAATACACAGTTTTATCCAGGGAGTTTTTTTGTCACACGGATTCAGAAAAGATGCAATATTTCATTTTGTGTTTTATGGACAGCCAGATCCTCCGAAGCATATTGAGATACAAATTACAGACGAACTCGAAATCAGCAAGAAAGACGTCGGAAACTTGATAAAAAAAATTTTATACAAATACAAACCAGGGCAAAAGACAGAAGCTCTTCCAGGATGTTTTATAGAAAAGAAGAGTTTTCTTAATCTTATTGAAGAGATGGAAAAAGAAGGCAAACATATTTTTATTTTGGATAAAAAAGGAGAAGACATTAGAAAGGCAAAAATAAAAAAAGATTGCGTTTTTATTCTCGGGGACCACGAAGGGCTTCCTAAAAAGGAACTCAAAAGACTGAAAGAAATTGCGGCTTCAGTTTCAATAGGGAACAAAATGTATTTTGCGTCGCAGACAGTTGCTGTTGTGAATAATGAGCTTGATTATAGAGATATTTAATTAGCAAAACTTTAAAATCTGTCTGACTTCTTCTTTAATATGAAAAAGGCAGTCCGATTGTATATTGATGGAACTGTACAGGGAATTTTTTTCAGGCAATTTGTTAAGGATAATGCAGAAAGATTCAACATAAGAGGATTTGTAAGAAATTTGGAAGATGGAAGGGTCGAGGTTTTTGCTGAGGGAGAAATGGAAAATGTTGATAACCTTGTTGAATTATGCAAAAAAGGGCCTAAACATTCACAAATAAGAAAAGTTGAAGTTAGGGAAGAAAAATTACAGGACTTTAAGGAGTTCAAGATTTTGCATATTTAATTAAACTTAATTTTCCTGATAATCCTATGAACTGGAAAGAGGCGTATCTAAATGTTTTTGGAATTTTTTATATTGCAATCGCGATTATTGCCTTTTATGATTCTATAAAATATTTCGGATTTCCGTCGGTGTTATGGTTTTCGTATATTGCTTTTTTATTAATTGGAATAGGAATTATTACCAGAAATGCTTTTTTGATAGGAAGCCAGCTGAATATTATTTTTATCCCTTACATTGTATGGGCTATTGATTTTTTTTATATTTTGTTCACTTCGCAAAGCTTATGGGGAATAACAGATTTTGTTTTTGCAGGAAGATTTCTCTCGCAAATTGTTATGATTCAGCATATATTTATTGTCCCAGTAGCATTAGGAGCCGTGTACCTTATTAAATTCAAAAGAAAAGATTTTTGGAAATGGAGCCTTGTGCAGATTGGAATAATTTTTGTTTTGACAAAGATATTCACAGACCCTTCAAAGAATACGAATTGCGTTTTTGAAAATTGCCTTCCTTTTGAGATAAAGAGTTTTTATCCTCTGATTTGGTTTGCAGCTTATGTCCCTGCTATATTTCTGATAAATTTTACTCTTACAAAAATCAAGGCATTTAGTAATAAAAAGAAATCTCATTGATAAATATAAAAATCCTGTTTTCCTTTTTTTGCTATGATATACACAAACAGCGATGGTGGCGCACGCGGAAACCCAGGGCCAGGAGCAATAGGGGTTATAGTAAGAGATGAAGAAAAGATTCTCACAAAATACAGCGGGGAAGTGGGGAAATTTGTAACAAATAATATTGCAGAGTATGAAGCATTAATCAAAGCGCTGGAACTCGCCTCAAAGTATACAAATGAAGAATTGCATTGTTTCCTTGATTCTGAACTTGTTGTAAAACAGCTTCTCGGAGAATACAGAGTAAAAGACCCTAAACTTCTTCCTTTATTTTTGAAAGTGCAGAAACTTCAGGAAAATTTTAAATGCATTTGCTACAAGCACGTTTCAAGATGGGACAAATTTCAACAAATTGCTGATGAATTGTTGAATGATGAGATGGACAAGAAATTCGGAAAGAGAAAAAGATAGATAATTACATTCCAAATAATTTATACACTAAAAAAGCAGGCCAGACTAATGCTTTAAGTAGCCCTAATACTCCTTCCCAAAAACCATTTGCCTGCTGGATAAAATAAACTGCTGAACCAATAAGCCCGAGAAAATAAATTCCGCCGCCACAGCAACCGCCACAGCGAGTGCAATGATTTTTATTTCCGTTTTCCTTTCCTCTTTTTAAAAAATATTTTTTCATTCCTCTCTTTTTCATATCACATACAATAAATTTGCATTAATAAATCTTGCT
>JAMCXF010000002.1 GCA_023475035.1 Candidatus Pacearchaeota archaeon | reverse complement strand
TCCGTTCTTTTTGCAATAATAATAGCGATAATTCTTTTGATTGCATTAGTCATCTGGATAATTCTTCAGATTTGGTATACAAGAAAGTATGAAGGCTACTTATTCAAGGACAGAAATCAATTGTATAACATGGTTAATTACATTGGAGGAGCAAAGAAGAAAGGAGAAAAAGAAAATGAGATTGCTGACAAATTGAAAAAGAGCGGATGGAATGCGGAACAAATCAGGTATGCTTTAAGAAAATATGAAAGAAAAAACACAGGGCTTCCTGAAATAGTTCCAATAGGAAAAATTTTGGAAGGCTTTAAGAAAATTCCGTCGGTAAAAACCCCAAAATAGCGGTAAATAATATCATTTCATTACTGAAATATTTATAAAGAAACACAACGATTTTATAATATGGCGATAAAAATTTTTAAAAATTTTTTCAAAAGAATTCTTGGAAATTTGTTCAAGAACACAAAAGAGATTAAACTTGGATTTTACGGCCCTCCAAACGCTGGAAAGACAAGTTTAGCCAACAGAATCTGCAAAGATTTTACAGGAGAGGAAATTGGAACAATAAGCAAAGTCCCGCACGAAACAAGAAAAGTTCAGTTCAAAGAAAAAGTCGAAATAAGCTACAAGGGAAAGAAAATGACTTTCAAGATGATAGACACTCCCGGAATTGCGACAAAGATAGATTATGAAGAATTCTTGAAATATAAGATTCCGAAAAAAGAAGCAAAGGAAAGAGCAAAAGAAGCAACACAGGGAGTTATTGAGAGCATAAAATGGCTTGATGACATGGACATTGTTGTCGTTGTATTGGATGGGACAGAAAATCCTTACAATCAGGTTAATATTACAATAATAGGAAATTTAGTCGCAAGAAAAATTCCTGTTTTAATTGTAGCAAATAAAGTTGATTTGAAAAAAGCAGATATAAAGAAAATTGAAGCAGCTTTCCCTGAATATGATGTTATAGGAATAAGCGCAAAGTTCGGGGACAATCTTGAAGAATTTTACGAATCAATTTTCAAGTTATCAAAAAAGGTTTAAAAAGAATATTTCATTTTTATAAACATGACACAAAAGAAAGGGGGAAAACATTTAGGGCAAATAAAAGGATTTTCTATACAATTTCTCCCATATTCGGAAATTAAGGCATTAAACAGCGACGACAGAATAAGAAAAATTTTGAAGATAATTCTTGACAATAACATAGTTATTTTACAGGGGAGATTGACTGCAAACGAAGAAGCGAGACTGATTGGAGACACCATGGCGATGATTGGGCACGTAAAAAATTTCAGAGGAATTGAACTTGCAGTTATTTCGGGAAACACAGGAGACAGTCTTCTTGGAAAAATGGCAAAAGGATTTGCTAATGTTCTGGCAGGAGGAGATTTTAGCGCAATAACTGTTATAGGCCCTGCAAGCATCGTAAAAGAAATGAAGAGAAATCCTAAGAAAATCGAACTTTTATTAAACAGATAACAATAATTCTTAAAAAGGAATTTTGTTTTTTTGTTTAATGAAAAATTATATAGGTGTGACTGGGATTGCAAACATTTCTGATAATGTTACAACAGTGAAAAGTTTTGTTAATCATGGAATCGATATGGAAAGCAACCACACCCCCATGATAGGATTTTTGGTTAACAAAAAAACTCTTTACAAAATCCCTGCAAAGGCAGGAAAGATTCCTCATCAAAGATATCCTCCTGTTAGCTCCCTAAGGAGAATGATGGAATATTCAAAGGGTTATGCTGTTAATGCAATTCATTTCAGTGCAAGAGATGATGATAATTTAGATGAAGAGGTAAAACAACTCTTTCATTTGGATAATATTTACAGAGATAATTTTTGCAATACACTGCAATTGAATGTTTTGTATCCTGAAAAAAATAAACTTGAAAAAATTCTAGGAGAATTTTCAAAGATGTCTATTATCCTTCAGCTTCCTAAAAGAATTTTAGAAGATAAAAAAAATATTGCTAAAAAGATTAAAGATTATTCGGGATTGATTCGGGGGGTATTAATAGATCCTTCGGGAGGAAAAGGAAAAGAATTTGATATCGAGTTATCTGCAGAAATTTATAAAAGAATAAAAGAAAAATTCCCTGAATTAATTGTTGGAATAGCGGGGGGATTAAACGGGAAAAATGTCTATGAGAAAATTATATTATTTAAAGAAAAAATAAAGTCCTATGATTTTTCAATTGATGCTGAGGGGGGATTGAGAATTTACGAAGAGGATGAAAATAAAAATGTTATTACAGACATGCTTTCATCAGACCTGGTTGCAGAATATATTTTTAATGCAAACAGATATTTCGGATGGAATATATCCTAGACAATCAATAAATTTATTAATCTGGGACTTTTTTGTATGTCATGCTCACTAATTTTAAATTAAACTATCAAAATAATTGAATATGCCACACCAATGCGTACATTGCGGAAAACTGTATCCTGCTGGAAGCAAGGAACTTCTTGAAGGCTGCAGTAACTGCCACAGTCATTTCTTTTTTTATGTAAGAGATGAGATGCTGAACAAAATAAAAGAAAATCCTATTGAAATCCCTGTAGAAGAAAGAAAACACGTAGAGAAAGAGATAAGGGAAATGGCGGGAATTATTGAAGAAGACATTCCTGTGATTCTTGACATTGAATCTGTGCGAGTAACCGGCGACGGAAAATTTGAAATTGACTTGGTAAATCTTTTTAACAAAAAAAGGCCATTGATTTACAAAGTTGAGGAAGGAAAATATATAATTGATTTGGCTTCTACATTGCAACAAAATGTAAAGGATTTGAAAGAAATTCAGAATCCTGATGATTAATAACTTTTATATAACAGAAGATATTTTCTAATATATGAAACAGAATATTAATAAAATTTTAAATGATGTTTTGATGAATATAAATCCGTCGAAAGAGGAATTAAACTCTATTGAAAAATTTTTAAAAAATTTTATTTCTGAAACTGAAAAAAAATTCAGGGTGCTGAAAATTGATGCTGAAATTTTTGTTGGTGGAAGTTTTGCAAAAAAAACACTGACAAAAAAAGGAATTTATGATATTGATGTTTTCGCGAGATTTGATGAGAAATACCGAGGGAAAGACATTTCAAAACTTCTCGAAAAGGCTATTGGAAAAATAAAAAAAACAAAGATTTCAAAAATTCATGGCTCAAGAGATTATTTTAAAGCAGAGCCTGAAGGAGAAGATTTCTTTATTGAGATAATTCCAGTGTTAAATGTAAAAAATCCAAAAGAGGCAGAGAATATAACAGACTTGTCTTATTTCCATGTAAGTTACATAAAAAGAAAACTGAGAACAGAGAAAATGTTTGAAGAAGTGCGTCTTGCAAAAGCATTTTGTCACGCTCATAAATGCTACGGTGCTGAGAGTTATATAAACGGGTTTTCAGGATATGCAATAGAGTTGCTTGTTTATTATTACAGTGGATTTTTGAATTTTGTAAAAGCAATGGCGAAGATTAAAGATAGAGAAATAATTGATATTGAAAAATTATACAAAAATAAACTTGAACTGAATATGAACATGAACAGTGCAAAGATGGGTTCGCCGATTGTTCTTATTGACCCTACATACAAAGAAAGAAATGCACTTGCAGCGCTTTCAAGAGAAACTTTTGAAAATTTTCAGGAAGCATGCAGAAAATTCCTGAAGAATCCGTCAGCAGAAATGTTTGAAACAAAAAAAATTGATTTTGAAAAAGAAAAGAAAAATGCACAAAAGGGCAGGTATGAGTTTATTCGATTCGCAGCATTAACTGACAAACAGGAAGGAGATGTTGCAGGAAGCAAACTAGTGAAATTTTACAAACATCTTGGAAATGAAATAGAAAAATTTTATGAAATAAAGAAAAAAGATTTTGAGTATGGAGGCGAAAAAGAAGCGGGATTTTTCTTTGTTGTTAAAAACAGAAAAGAAATTGTCGTCTCAGGTCCAGAAATAAAAGATAAAAAAGAAAATATAAAGAAATTCAAAATGAGGCACAAGAATGTATTTGAGAAAAAAGGAAGATTTTATGCAAAAGAGAAAAACAGCAAAAAAATTGAGGAATTTGTCAAGGACTGGATGAATGCAAATTCACAGAAGATGATGGAAATGTATATCAGGGAGTTGAGGAGTAGACATCCAGATTAAGTTTTCCTTCCAGAGATAAAGCAAAATTGTCTTCTATTTCTCCGTCATAATTTGTCCTGTCATTTTTTATGCTAACATTGAAGTTTATATTACCAAGAGATAACTCAAGTCCTACATTAAATCCTGATTTATTCGGGCAAAAATCATAAGTAGAAAGCGTCAAATATCCTCCAGCATCTAAGGCAATATTTTTATTTCCAATTTTTATGTTCCCTCCAAATTCGTGCTCCCAATTTTTCAATGAGTAGTAAGGGTCAATTGAAAAATTAAAATCAGGAAGATTGAAATCAAAAACAGAGCCTGCTCTTAACTCTTTAAATTCTAGCTTATGCCCTTCAAAAAATTCGGAAAGACCTCCCAATCTAGCAACATTTTTAGGCAAAAAGGAGAATTTGGAAACTGTATAAGGTTCTATTCTCATAAAATCTGTTATAAATTTGTAAGAAATTCCTGCATCAAAAGAAAGGTCAGAAAAAAGATCGAAATTTTTTTTGACAAGGTTATAATCCTTATCGAAGGCCATCGTTTCACTTCCGACATAAACCCCGCTTACCATTGAGGAGAGATTTAATCCTTTTTCATTATTTGTTTTTGCAATTAAATCAATCATAAATCCCAAAACAGGAAATTCTCCTGCATCCTGCGAAAGATTTCCAACAATATAGTTTATGTTCGGAGAAAAATCAAACAAATTTTCAAAAGAAAAATTATTCTTATAACCAGTCTGAACCAGAATCATTTCTTTCAACGGAGAGTTTACAGATCCAGTTATTTTCCCCATTTTCCAAAACGGGCCAAAAAAGTTTCCTTCTGCAGAATTTAAATAATCTGTATGGTCTAATTTTATAGTCCATTTCTTCCAGTCAGGAATTTTATCGGAAGTTAAATATTTTTTTGAGGAGTCCAAAGATTCATCATAGCCGATAAAATCAAGAAGATTTTTCCCGTCTTTTGTAATGAATCCGTATTTTAATTCTGCATCCTCATAAAAGTTATGGAAAAAAGAAGTCATTCCCTGATTTTTCTGAAAAGCCTGCAAGGCTTTTTCAACATTTTTTGTGTTTGTTGTAAGAATATTTCCCCAATTTATGAAAGTAATTCCATTTCCTGTTTTTAATAAGTCATATACATGCGGTCCCTGAGGAATAATCCCTGTAATTGCAGCAGCTCTTATACCAATATCATTCGCCATCTCTTCGACATTTACACCGATATGTCTGCATTTTCCAATGCTTACTTTTTCATCTGTTCCAAGATATTCCTGAATTCTGTCAAAAAAAGTTGATTGATCTACTTCTTCTCCAAAATAATCAAAGTCGTAACCTCCGGAATATGCAAGTTTAGAAAATCCTGTCAATAAAACAATTTTTTGAGCTTCTGATAAAGGAGTTGCTGTTTCTAAAAGCCCATCATAAGATTTTATGCTGTCATTTTTTATCCCGGAAAAAATATTTTCAACTTCTTTTTTCTCATAAGATTCAAGCCCTGGAAAATCTGTGTATAAATGTCTGGAATCATCTTCTCCATATCCATAAGTTGCATAAAAAGAACTATAATCTGTTTTTTCCTCTTTGCTTCCTGTTCCGTAATTTACTATTATATCAATATCAAATGCAGGCTTTTTCTCTTCGGCAACAGCAGGATTTGCATTCGCCAATAAAGCAGAGAACGCTCCTGCGAGAATTATATTTTTCAACCCCTTCCCCATTTTATTTTTCTCCTATTGCCTTTTCAAAAAGAGAGGCAAAAGCTTCTGCGAAGAATTCTGAATTAAGCCAGATTGCAATATCGTCGCTGTCTCTTCCGTCTTTTGAAAGATAAAATATAATTTCTTTTTTGTCAATTATGAAAAATTTTGAATCAATCTCGATCTTTTTTATTTTTAGAGACAATTTAACTTCAAGTTCTTTTATTAATTCAGGATTCCCTGACAAAGCCATTTTTATTTTTACTTTTGATTTTTGAAGAGCTGCAAAAGTCTGTGAAAAAAGTTTTGCTTTTGAGTTTATTTCCTCGGCATTTGCGCAGATGATTATTTCCTTGCTTGTATTTTTTATTGTTTCTTTCAGGAAGTTTGAAATGTTCATTTTTCCCTTGAGCGAAGCAGACAGTTCTTCTTTTTTTACAGGATTTAATCCTTCCTTGTATAATTCGTCTAGTTTGGAAAATTCCTCTGTTTCTTTTAATTTTGACAAGTCTTTTACTCTTTCTTCTGCATTTTTTCTCACGTCTTCTTTCATTCTTTCAAGAATCATATGGGGTTTTACACCAAGGTATTTTACTGGTTTTCCCATTCTTATTATTGCAAAACCCTTTTTTTCCAAACTTTCAAGAACATCATAAGTTCTGCTTCTCGGAACTCTGGATATTGTTGCAACTTCTCCTACAGAAGCGACACCCTTGCTAAGAAGAGCCAACCAAACTTTAGTTTCATAAAGGTTTAAGTCAAAATGGTCCCTGATTCTGTTTGCTAAATCCTGTGCGAGTATCATTTTGTAACCTCCAAATTTATTCCATATGCAGAAAGGATTTTATCAATAGTTAAATTACATAAATTGATTATTTTTTTATTGGGCTTGTCTTGTTTAAGAGTTTTTTCAAGCATATTAATAACACGAGAATTCATATCTCGTAAGTATGATCTCAATTCATATTTATTCATCATTTGATTTTCAATCTCAACTTTTACCAAGCTTAAATTTATACTCGCTTCTGCTTCTTTCACATAATCATTATCATATTCTTCCATAAAGGGCGGAGAAAAAGATTATTTATAAAGTTAATGGTTTGTTGTTACTAAGGGATTATGACAAATCGGAGGATTTAAAAACTTAGTTTTGAAAAATAGATTATGGAAAATGAAACTCCAAATTTTGGACTACCAATAAGAAAAGGAATTTATGATGAATTTATTGGGAAATATGTACTAATATATCCCTCTTATGGAAATAGTTTTGGCGGTAAATTAGTTAAGATAGTAAACGGAATTGGCACATTAAACCCTCATCAAGGAGCGGTTTGTGACAAAGAAAAAGGAATGCAAAGAAAAATAATTTATGAAAATTCTAAAGTAAATATGACCCATATTAATTGCATAGAACCTATCACAAAAGAATCTTTAGAAAATTATTGTGAATTTTGTAACAATCAGGATAAGAAATAACTAAGGATTAATCCTAATAAAATTCCTGCAGTTATGAAAGGCATTGCAGGATAGAATTTCTTTTTCTCTGAGAAGATGAATAATAACGCTAATCCAAGAGTTGCTCCAGCTATTACAAAAAGCGCCGGAATCAATCCGCCGTTAAATATCAATCCAAAAGGAAGATTCACCGAGGCTGTTTTGAATATTACTCCTGCAGTTATTATAGGGAAAACTACATCTCCGCCTCCAAGAATTGCAATGTTGACTTTTATTTTTTTGTTCTTGATTTTTGCTTTTTTCATTTTCTTTATCTGCATTCTTACTTTTTTAGAGAGATAAGGAACAAAAAATCCTGAAAATACTTTTAATTTGTCTATTTGATATCTTGCCATTCTTTGCATAATTCCGGAATGCCAGACAGCCCAGATGTCATATGCAGATATTAATAACAGAAGAATAAGAATTGACCAGAAGTTTAATATTGCAACAAAAATAGTAGCAATCCCGGGATAAATTAAGAGTTCTGTGAGATTATGAACAAGAAAATTTCTTTTGAAAATTTTGATGAATGCTAATGGAACTGCAAGTATTATCGGAATTGCATAATAGATGAGAGGATTTATTGAATGAATTATCTCGGGGAGAATTGCAGTCAGCGACAAGTCCAATGCAATTGCCACGACGACAAAAAACCAGATTCTCAGAATAAAATCAACTTTAAATTTAGTCAGCAAAAATAAAATTATAATTGAAAAAATAAATGCGATAACTATTGAAGTAAAATAAAAACCAAAATCAGATTCCTGTTCAATTTCTGGAGGCTGAACAAAAGACACTGCAGGGTTTTCGATAATTTGAACTTCGCCTTTGACATTTGTTGCAATGTTAAATGGATCAGAATTTATCACGTACAATCCAATTAATTGAGTAACAACAAACATAGACAATAAGAGTATTGTCATAAAAGCATTATGTTTCACTTTTTTTCACCTAAAATAAAATAGTTCAAAGAAGTTTTTAAATGTGAGGAATTAAAAGGCAGAACAACTACAACTTCTACTTTCTGCAGGTTTTGATTGCCTGCAAAATCTCTGAGGGTCATTGTCAGAAATTATTACATTTTTATTTGTCCGGCAATAAACCATTCTGGTTTGGATACATTTTGTTAAATCATAACTAAGAGGGTCATGAACACAAGAACCCCATGAGCTAGTATACCAAGAAAAAGTATATTGATCATAATAACAAAGAAAACCGTTGTCAATTGCATCCTGCAAACTCATTGTCCCAGCACCATTTATACTTATGCTGATTTCATTTGCATAATGATAAGCACCAGACTCGGGAGCAGAAGTATAAGAAGTCGTTGGAGTATTTCCACAAAGCCCGTCAGGAAAGAATAATGCCTGGTACAATGTTGATTCATATCCATTTACAGAAACCCAAACCTGAAGTCCTCCATGTCCAGGAGTCCGTAATGTTCTAGTATAGCTTCTTGTTGCACGATAAAGGTAAACATTATGGTCTATTCCTTCCTGTAATGTCATATTGTATCCTGATTTCAAGATTGTAATATTTTTTCCGCTTTCCCATCTTCCTGTTGTATCAACAACAGCATAGGTGATAAAAATAAATGCAACTGAGACTAAAAAAGCAATTAAAAGCAAAATTCTCTTTTTCATAAATTAAAGAATAAACTGATAATTATAAATTTATCTCAACAACTATCTTAAACGCAGTGTTTCCAACACTCTTGGAACATTTGTTTCAATTCTGTTCAACTTGTAAAGTGCAGAAGCCAAATCAAGGCATTTTGAAATTTCACCATGATTGATAATTGCACGTTTTGTTTTAGGACGCATATTATTGAAGAAAGAAGTCAGTTCGTTTCTTCCTGCGTGAGCACTGAATCCTGTTATTGTCTGTACTTCCATTTCTATTTTTATTACTTCTTCTTTTCCTTCGACAATCATTCTTGTTTCTTTTACTCCGTCCTGGACTAATCTTCCGAGAGAACCAACTCCCTGATAACATACGAAAATTATAGAATTATCTTTGTTGCTTGCAAATTCACGGAAATATTCAACTGATGCTCCGCCCATCAGCATACCAGAAGTTGCGAGGACGATACAAGGGCCCCCTTCAATTACATTTTTTCTTTCCTGTGAAGAACCAACTCTTTGGAAATATTCTGAGACAAAAGGATTCTTGTCGGCGAAGACATTTGACTTTACGTTGCTGCTTAAAAAATCAGGATAGGCAGTATGAATTGCGTTGATGTCCCAAATCATTCCGTCGATAAAAATAGGAACAGGCTTTAATTTTCCTGAAGCCATTGCATCTTCAAGAACGAGCATTGTTTCCTGCGCTCTTCCCAACCCAAGTTCTGGAATTAAAACTTTTCCCCCTCTTTCAATTGTCTTGTTTACCAAATCAAGCAATTTTTCTTCTGTTTCTGCTCTTGGCGGGAAAATGTCTGTTTTTGCTCCGTAAGTTGATTCTGTGATTACAGTTTCCACTCTTGGATAAGAAGCAATTGCAGGGTCGAGAAGTCTTGAACGCGCATATTTGAAATCTCCTGTGTAAAGAAGATTATGCAATCCGTTTCCGATGTTAAGATGAACCTGCGCTCCCCCTAATACGTGTCCTGAATTGTAAAATGTCAATCTCACGTCGGGAGTTATGTCTGTGACTTCATTGTAATTCAGGCAAATGCTGTGCTTTACCATTTCTTTTATGTCTGTAGAATCAAACAAAGGTTTTGTTGCCTGCTTGTAAGCGACGCCGATAAAATCCAAAGAAAGCAATGCAGCGATATCTCTCGACGGAGGAGTCATATAAACAGGACCCTTGTAACCCATTTTGTAAAGATAAGGCAAAAGTCCTACATGGTCGAGGTGGGCGTGAGAAATTATTATTGCATCTAATTGATTTAAGTTAAACTCGGGGACATCAAGATAGGGAAATTTGTCAGAGCCCTGAGAAGCAACATCTATTCCGCAGTCAAGAAGAATTTTTGAATTCGGCGTCTGCAAAAGAATGCAACTTCTTCCGACTTGTCTTCCACCGCCAAGGAAAGTCAGTCTAACCCACTCATCAACTTTTTCAGGGTTCCATCCCTTGTAGATTTTTTCTCCAATTGAGTTCAGAAATTTTCTTCTGTAATTATTATTTGCATAAAGAACTTCACGAATGTTTTCTGTGATTTTGCTTTTTATTGCAGAACTTCTTTGAACCTGAGGCATCCATAAAGTTGCCCTTCTTATTTCGTCGAGGATGCTTCCCTGTTTTCCTATAACCATTCCGGGTCTTTTTGCTTCAACAACGACGATGCTTCTTTGGATATCAAAAATTATATTTGTAATTTCTGCTTCTGCAGGAACAATTTTTCTTATTTCTGCTTCTGTCTCTTCCTGTTTCATCAAAATTTTCTCGTCGGCACGAAGTTCAATTCTTTTTTTAACCTGGTCAACAATTGCTTTTATCTTTGATTCTCCGTCCTTGAAAAATTTGGCATTGTCAGTGTAGAGAACTATGTTTGCTCCTTCGAAACTTGCGTCAGTAATACTTTCGTGTAACTGGTCTGTAATTTGTTTTAAAATATCCATCTGATTTTTATTATGTTTAGAATTAGTTAGTCTTCCTTGAATGAAGGCTGGATTTCCTGAGACACCACTTTTTTTATCCCCTGTTTAGTTATTGTAAAAACATCAATTCCGAAACCGCTTCCCATATCTCTTTGTGTTGAAGATTTTATTGATTCTGTTGCTAATTTAATTCCTTCTTCTAAGGAAATTCCTTTTTTATATTGTCTCTCCAAGAATCCCAAAACAAAAGGCATTCCTGAACCGAAGTTTGCGTCGTAATCTTCGACTAAGTTCAAAGTTCCTGCCGGTTCGATTGTGTATAATTCAACAGTTCCGTCTTCGTTGAAACCGCCAACTAAAAATCCTGCCTGCATTGGAATCATTGAGGGTTGTCTTATTCCTGAGTATAAAATTGTTGAAAGTAAATTTGCTGCCTGTCTGACAGAGGGGCGTGTTTTTGAACGGAGCTCTTTAAGTTTCAATTCTGCTGGGAGAATCTTTTCAACTTTTCTTATGTCAGAAGCAATCCCGCAACCAGAAATCACGAGGTAATCATTAATCTTGACGCTTTTTTGCGCCTTTTTGTCCATCACCAAAGTTCCTGCAGAGGTTTGCCTGTCAGAAGCAATCACAACTCCGTCTTTACAGACAATTCCGAGAATAGTTGTTCCTGTTTTTAATATTGAATTTTTTAATTCAGCATCCATGTTAAATTCATAGAATAATTTACATATTTTTAGGGGAAGAGGGGTTTATAAATTTTTTCGTGAGTGAAAAAATAAGGGATAATAAAGGGAAAAGAAATATTTGTTATTGTGAGCAAAGCGAATCAGATTGGTTAATCTCTCTTGGTTGAAATATGTGTGTGAATTCATCAAGTTGCTTATCATCTAAATTGCATATATTTATGTAATAATCAGATATTTCAATCATTTTATTTGCCATTAAATCTCTATGAGATATAATTATAACATGCTTTCCTAATGTTTTTACCATCTTTACTGATTCATATAAATCAATATCTCCAGAAAAAACTACTGCAACATCATAGTTATTCAAATAAGCATTTGAAACTAAATCAACTGCTAATTGAACATCTACCCCTTTTTGAAATACTCCTTCTTTTTCCCTATATTGTAATGGTTTTAACCTTGTTTCAAAAAAATAAAACCAACTACATTTTTTCATCTCTTTTTTTTGTGATTCCATTCTTTTAATTGCCTTATCTAATATTTCTCTAACTTTATTAATTTCTTCTTGATTTTCAGGTAAATTGGGAATAGAATTTAAATGATATTTTATTTTAGTTATAAGGTTATCAGTATATTCCCCATCGTAATAATAAGTTCTTATATGAGATAATTTTTCATCTTTATATTGTTGATTATTTTTAAGGTATTTTAAAATAAACTTATTAATCTTATAGTAATCTATAACCCTATCCTGCCCCCTATCTTGATACAACTTTCTTATACCTTTGAATAGATTAGAATTATCAAGGAATATCATTATTTTCATTTTTACACCAAATAAAGACAGAGAGGGTTTATAGCCCCACAGTTAAGTAGGGCTACCCTCTTAACTATCAACCATTAATAATAAAATTAGAATAGTTTTATTTATAAATATTTCGTTCATTGGTTCTATGAAATCTTTAAATTCTTCTTTTAACCTAGAAAAAATAAATATTACTATTATTTAGAATAGAGAGCTAATAAATATTAAACAAAATAATATGCTAACTGCAACAAAAACCCAATAAATATGAAAATAAGTCCAATTAATTCTACTTTGCGCTTTGGAGGGATAAATCCATCTATAATTTTCATACGCTTTAAGTTTATCTCTAATTTAAGGGTCTTAGTATCTCGATAAATAGGTCTCCAAGCATGCCAAGAGTATCTTTTTTGCCTGAATTTTAAATCCTCGCGTTTCCAGTAATGGGGATTAATTATCGATATTACAGCGAGAAGAAAAACCCCGACAATATCAAATATTAATCCTAAAATAGCTAAATTCATTTCCCTTCCACCCGCGTTATCCCGTTCTCTTTCTTGAACTTGATAACATTTTCCACAAAGCCTTCTATCTTCTGCTCGTGGCTGACGATTATTAATTGCTTGATATTCAACTGCTGTAAAACGTCCCGCATTTTGTCTAATTGCTGTTCGCTGAATCCGTCTGTTGGCTCGTCGAGAATCACCAAATCTCTTGTTTTTATTTTGCTCATAAGTGAGTTGATTACCTGATTCAATGAAAGGCGATATGCAAGAGCTATTGCTGTTCTTTCCCCTCCTGACAAATATGCGTAATCAATTTCATAATCGCTTTGCTCAATTATTGGAGTGAAATCGTCGGAAAGCCGGACATTGAAATTGTCAGAAACGAGGATGTAAAACCATTCTGCAAAAAGTTTTGAAAATTCTGTCTTAAGTTTTAGCATAACATTTTTCTCGATAAAAGAGACAAGGGAAGTGAATTGTTTTGAAAGCCAGTTTTCAAGTTCTGTGATGTAGTTTAACTGAATTTTTACAAGTTCAGTATTTTCAATTTCTCTTCTAAGTTCTGCAATTTGCCTTGAAAAAACTTCTGTCTCTTTTTTCAATTCTGCTACCTGAATGTCTGCCAATCTTTCTTCTCTCAATGCATTATCAAGTTCTTTTTGTTTTACTTCAAGCAGATTGACAAATCGCGCAAGGTTCAAAGCAGTATTTGTCAGCAAGTCTATATGCTCCTTGAGAATTTCTATGTCTTTTTCTAGAGAGATATTATTTTTTTCAATGCTCTCAACCTGTTTTTGCTTTTCCTTTACATCCTGCAATTTGATTTTCAGAATTTTCAAATCAGTAAGCTGTTTTTCCGCAAGAGATATTTCAGCATCAACTTTTTTTATTTTTTCATTGATTTCTTTTTTTTCTATCTGAAGCCCCTGAAGCTGTTTGTTAATCTCAACATCGTCGGTATTTATCTTATTGAGAACATTTGCCTTGTAAACAGAGTCGACATTCTGCAGGCAAGTCGGGCATATCTCAAGGCTTGAAATTTTTTTCTCAAGGCGCTTGTTGTCTTCAATTTTCAGATTAAGAGAATTTATTTTTGAACTTATCTCAATGCTTATCTGGTTTAGATTTTCTTTTTCTTTTTTGTTCCATGAAATTGAATTTTCAAGATGACTGATTTGCGACTCATCGAATTTAAGTTCCTGCAATTCTGCAATCTGCTTTTTCAGAAGTTCAATTGTTTTGTTATTTGAAAGGATAGAATCTTTTTTATTTATCGTCATAATTTTTGTTTTTTCTATCTCGCTTTGGAGCTTGTTTTTTTCCTCTATTTTTTTTGAAACTTCTTCTTTTTCTTCCTGAATCTTTTTTCTGATTTCTCTTTTTTCAAAAAGTTTTGTTTCAAGAGGGAAAATGTTTTGCTGTTTTGTTGTTAATTCATTTTCTTTTGTCACAAGAGAAGATTTGTTTTGCTCAAGATTTGCTGTCATTCCTTCCTTCATTCTTTTTTCTTCTCTTAATTTTGTCGCAACGACAGAAACATTTTCAAGAATTGTCTTGTATTTGTCAATTCCAAAAACGTGCCTCAATGTATTTATTCTTGTTTCAGAGTCCTCGAGAATAATCTGCTTCATTTCTTCCTGAGGCGTATAAACAGTGAATTTGTACAGAAGATTTTGTTTTTTCGCAAACTCCGAAGGATAACTCAAAAGTTCAAGAATCTTGCTTTTTAGTTCAGTTACTGAAAGTTCTTTTTTTTCATTGTTAATTGTTATGTAGCAGTCTTCCTGCGAAATGGTTTTTCCTTTTTTCAGTGTTCTTTCAATTATGATTTCATTACCTTCAACTTCGAAAATTATTTTCACTCTTCCGTCTTTTTTTCCGTTTCTTAATAATGCAGAACCTCGCTGTCCTGGCTGAAGTCCGAATAATGCAAATTCTATCGCAAGAAGAACAGAAGTTTTTCCTGAACCAATATCTCCTGCAAGAAGCGTTGAGCCGTCATTAAAATTAATTTCCTGATTTTCGTAGCTTCTGATATTCTCTAAGTTTATTTGTTTGATTTTCATTAGAACTTTAGTGTCTTTCTGACTTCCTCCATTAATCTGTTTGTGAAACTTTCTATTTTTTCCCCTTCCTGCTTGTCAATTGAAAGAGAATGCATTAGCTGAGGAATGAACTTGTTGAAATCAACAGGGTTTTGCTGTGAGTAATTATTTATTGTTTCCTCTTCGATGTTGTCGATATTTTTTATTTCAATATTCTGCATTTCTACTTCTTTTGTTTTCAATTCGTGAGTGTTTTTCAGGATAAAATATGCTTTTTTTCGTGTTATGTAATCTTCTATCTGAGCGAACTTTATGTCTGAATTGCTTCCTGATTCAAGTTCTCCTCTCAATCTCAGCAAAATTATTTTGTCTTCCAGTTCTTTTTTTTCAAGTTCAGCAATTATCAAGTCAGTTGCATTAACTGCATTTTTAATTTCAACTTCAACAAGGACGACATCTTTTATTTTAAGCTCCACTTTTTGCAGGGAATTTTTATTGTCAGTGTCTACGATGTAAAAACTTCCGTTTTGCAAATCTTCAAGTTCCTGAAAATTGTTCGGGAAAATCGGGCCAGGGTAAACAAAATTCTGATACTGAAAATCTATATGCAAATGCCCGAGAGCATAATAATCTGCAGGAGGAAGAAGTTCTGTTTCCAATGCATCTATCGGAAGACTTCCTTTTGCTTTGTCTATGGTTGTGTGAAGCATAAAAATTTTGAACAAACCAGGAGCGTCATTAAAAATTATTTTTCTTAAGTCTTCAATTTCCAGCCCTGATTTTTTTCCAGGGTATCCGTAAATTGCAATCCCATTATGAATAAACGGACTGAGGATTATTTTTTCGCCACTTTCTTCAACATTTGTGACATTTTTGCAGAATCCTGCTTTTTCCAGAACATCTAAAAAAGTTTTTCCTGAGACAGAATAATCATGACTTCCTGCGATTATGAAACACGGGATTTTTGCCTCTTTTAATCTCTTGAATTCCCCAAAAGCATCTTTAAGAATTTCTATAGGAGGATATGCAGAGTCGAACAAGTCCCCTGCAATTAGCACGAAGTCGAGTTTTTTTTCTATGCAGACATCAATTGCTTTTCTGAAGGACTGAAAGTTCAAATTTTGCAGCGGCTGCTGCTTCCAGCCTCCCAAATGGACATCAGAAATATGCGCGAATTTCATATCTTGCCTCAATAAAGTTTATAATCTTTGAAGAATAGGGGGTTATATAAAAATAATTGTGATGACAAAATGAGGTTCAGTATTTTATTTGGAGGAAAGGCAGGGCAGGGAGTCAATGTTTTGTCTAATATTTTGGGAAATGCTCTGACAAAAAAAGGATATTATGTTTTTATTTCAAGAGACTACCAATCGCTGATAAGAGGGGGGCATAATTTTAATGTTTTGACCTTTTCTGAAGAGAAAATAGCCAGCAATGATTCACAAGTTGACATGATAATTGCTCTTGATGAGAACACAATAAATCTTCACAAAAAAGAATTGAAAAAAGGTGGGAAAATTATAGAAAAAAGCGGAGAAGGAAATATGTATTTTGCAGGAAGGATTTTCAAGGCATTGTGCATTGAGTTTAAAGTTCTTGAAGAGGAATTAAAGGAGCTGAAATTTTTTGAAGAAAATCTTAAAGAAGCAAAAGAAGGGTATGAAGAGACAAATGAAGTTATGTGCAAGGTTGCTCTTAAGAAAAATAAATTGAATTTTGCAAATGGGAACATGGGAATTTCTGAGGGTGCGATTAAGTCTGGAATTGATATTTATTATGCTTATCCTATGACGCCAGCGACGAATGTAATGGGCGAACTCGCTGAAAAGCAAATTGAGAAAAATCATATTGTTATTGAACTTGAAAGCGAGGTTGCAGTTATTAATGCAGGAATCGGCAGTGCAATTACAGGCGCGAAAACAATGATTGGAACTTCTGGCGGGGGATTTGATTTGATGACAGAATCATTGAGTTTAACAGGAGTTGCAGATGTGCCTCTTGTTATTTATCTTGCTTCTCGTCCAGGGCCATCGACAGGAGTTGCAACTTATACTGCTCAGGGAGATTTGGATTTAGCAAGACATTCAGGACACGGAGAGTTTAACAGGCTGGTAATTGCTCCTGGAGACCCGAAAGAATGTGAGGAGCTTACAAGTCAGGCATTTTATTTTTCACAGAAATTTGGAATTCCAGTTATAATTTTATCTGACAAGCATCTTGCAGAAGGACTTTATACTGAAGATAAAAATGCGATTATCACTCCTTCAAAAAAATCAACGTCGCTGAAAAGATACAATAGTTATGAAGTTGATGAGTTTGGATGCGCGACAGAAGATGCAAAACAAATAATCAAAAATGTAGATGCAAGATTGAAAAAAGGAAAAGAAATTGAGAAAGAAGCAGAGAGATTTGAGCAATACAAAATTTACGGAAACAAGAATTCCAAGAATGTTGTTTTGTTTTGGGGCTCAACAAAAGGCGCGATTTTAGATGCAATGGAAAATATTGATGCAAAATTTGTTCAGGTTTTGTATCTTGAACCTTTCCCAATGAAAATCAAAAAAGAACTTGAAGGTAAGAATATAATCTTAGTTGAAAATACTGCAACAGGGCAATTGGGGAAATTGCTCGCAGAGAAAACAGGAATTTTTATCGAAGATAAAAATAAAATTCTTCGTTATGATGGAAGGCCTTTCTTGGCTGATGAAATCAAAGAAGAGATTAGGAGGAGAATGAAATGACAGACACAAACATTAACACGCCGATAATTCCGACATGGTGTCCGGGATGCTTTAATTTTCAAATACTTGCAGCAGTAAAAAATGTAATAAATGAAGAACTGAAAAAAGGAAAAACAAAAAATGATTTTGCACTTGTTTCAGGGATTGGTTGTCACGGGAAAATTTTTGATTATGTAAATCTTAACGGAATAAATACTCTGCACGGAAGAGTTCTTCCTACTTGTATGGGAATAAGAGTTGGAAATCCAAATCTGACTGTTCTTGGTTTTTCTGGCGACGGAGATTGCTATGCAGAAGGAATGGAACACTTGATTCACACTGCGAGATACAATCCTGACGTGAAATATTTTGTCCACAACAATCAGGTTTTTGCGCTGACAGCAGGACAGCCGACGCCAGTCACAGAAATCGGCTACAAAGACAAGACAACACCATTAGGAGTAAAACTTTATCCTATGAATCCGATAAAATTAATGCTTGCTGCAGGATGCGGATTTGTTGCAAGAGTTTATGCAGAGAAAGGACAGGTTGAATCAGTTTTCAAAGAAGCATTGAAGCACAAAGGATTTGCATTCATTGAAGTCATCCAGCCGTCAGTTATATTCCACACAGATGAAGAATACAAAACCAAATTTTATTCTCTTGAAAAAGAAGGGCACGACAAAACTAATTTCGAGAAAGCATGGAAAAAGGCAGAGGAATTTGATTACAATATCGTTAACAAAATTCCGTTAGGAATTTTTTACCAAAAAGAAAAGCCGATGTTTGAAGATTTATGGCCTCAGCTTGTTGAACTAAAAAAGAAAAAGATGAGCTGGAAGGATATTAGGAGATAATTTATCTTCTTAATTCCCAAACATATAGTTCTTCCATAAATATTTTCTTTTTGCCTAATAATTTCTTTTTGTAATTTCCCCATTTAATTCCTTTTGTTAAACTGCTGGTAAGAAGAATAATTTTTCCGTTTTTTGCAAGATGAGATTTTGCCTGTCGCAGAAATTTGTTGATTACTTCGCTTCCTTTTTTTCCTCCTGTCGTTGCTAATTGTGAATCTTTTGGCTCTCGCTTGTCTTCTGGAAGATAAGGAGGATTGAAAGTTATAATGTCAAATTTCCCTTTTATTTTTTCAAACAAGTCAGATTTAACTGACGAGAAGCCAAGTTTTTTGCAATGCTCTACTGCTTCTGCATTTATGTCGCAGGAAAAAATATTTTCTTTTTTTATTCCTGCTTTTTTTATTGTCTGCAATTGTATTCCGCTCCCGCATCCGATTTCAAGAATTTTCACTGAAGATTTTTCATTTGATGCTTCAAGAATATCTTTCAGAATTTCGGACAGCAAAAAAGAATCGTCGGAAGGATGGTATATCATTGTCATTATGATGCAGACAGGCTACTGAAAAAATTTATTAATTGTTTTCTGAAAACAAGCAGAAGTATCAGAACTCCGACGAGAAGTATGAGAAAAGCAACCAGCACTATTATCAATGTTTTTTCGCTTGAAACTTCCCTGTCATAAGGCTTAGGCGCAACGCTCCTGACAGGTTTTTGATATTCTTCTTTTTCCTGATATGCTTCAAATTCAGGAGTTGGCAGTTTTGTAAATTGCTGTTTAGGAATTGAAGGTTTTGGTTCAGGTGTTACTGGAATAGATTTTTTTTCCGGAATTAATTTTTTTAAAAGAGGAGTTTTTGGAGGTTCAGAAGGAATTTGAGGGGCAGGCATTATTTGTTTTTCCAGACTCGGCATAGTCTCGAGTTCCTGCGCAGCTTCTTCAACTTCTGCAAGATTATAACCTGCATTCAGCAGAGCATTCATTGAACCTTTCAAGGATTGCCCGCGTTCAGTAGCATATCTTAAAGCGCTAAGAATTTCTTCATTTACAGCCATGCAATATCAAAGATGAAGATATTTATAAAATTTCTACAATCTAAGCCTCTGTCCGTTCTGCATAAGGTGGCATTCTTTTCCTGTCTTGTATCCCATTTCTTTTGCTAATTCAACCATCGGCGTGAGATGCATTAAAGAACCGTGTGCTGGAATTATATTTGCCGGACTTAGCATTGAAATCAAATCTCTCAAGTCTTCTCTGCCAGGATGCCCTGAAACGTGAATATTGTCGAACAATCTTACTCCGAATTTTTTCAGTCGCTTGTCCATCTGTTCCTTGTTTGCAACATTTGCAGGAGCAGGAATTGTTTTTGAAGAAAAGATTACACTATCTCCCTGACGGAAAGAAAATGGAAGTTTGTTTCTTGAAAGCCTGTCCATGATGCTTCCCGGTTCTCCCTGATGCCCTGTGCAGACAATCAAAGAATTTCTTCTGTCTTTGTCAACTTTCTTGAAAACAGATTCGAGCTGTTTTTTGTAAGTAACTAACTGAATATCTTTCTGGAAAGGGCACATGCCGACGTCAATTGCAGAAGATACATATTTTTTCATGCTTCTTCCGACAAAGTAAATTTTTCTGTTAAGTTTTTTTCCGAAGTCAACAACACTTTTCAATCTTGCAATATGAGAAGAGAATGTCGTTACGAAAACCGCAGAGTTCTCGTTTTTTACTGTCAGCATAACTTCTTCAAGCAATGCTCTTGCAATTTTTTCGCTCGGAGTTTTTCTGTCAACACCAGAGTAAAGAGAATCCACAATTAATGCCTTGATTCCTTCCTTTGCAATTTTTTTCAGCAAGTCGTAATTTGGAGGCAATCCCAAAATCGGAGTGTTGTCAAGTTTGAAATCATTTGCATAAAGAACAACTCCCTCTGGCGTGTGCAAAGCCATCATTGAAGTCTGAATTGTTGAATGAGTTATGTTTATGAAATCAATCTGATAATTTGAACTTTTTCCCTTTATAAAAAAAGATGAATTTGGATTTACACTTTTTAATGGATTTGGAATTCTTACATCCTCCATTATTTTTTTCAGCACTTCAATTGTGAAAGGAGTTCCGATGACAGGCGCGTTATATCTGTAAGACATGTAAGGAATTGCGCCTATGTGGTCAAGGTGAGAATGTCCTAAAAAAATAGCGCGAACTTTGTCTCTCAGCCCCATTTTATCGAGGAGCAAATCATCAGGAAGAGCGCCTATGCTTCTTAGTTTTTTTTCTGTGTATGCCTGTTGTTCTGTTTCCTGTTCCTGAAGCTCGACGATGGCGGGGAGAAAAACTCCTGCATCAAAAATAAAAACATCTTCGCCTGTTCTGACTGCAGTCATATTTCTTCCGACTTCATCAAATCCACCTATTGTAAAAATTTCCATCTTTTTGTAATATAATCTAGAATGGGAAGTTTAAAAATTCTTTCAGAAATTGGACAGTTTCATAAAAGGTTTCCCAGCAGGATTTCCCTTGCTATCAAAATTTTGAAAAATAGGTTCGTTCCTAAGAACATATAATTTGTCTAATTTTATTCTTTCATAAACCACAGAAGAAACTTTCAACCGAAAACAGGCATTTTTTTCCTCATTACAGCAATACAAGATATAATCAAACAATTCTTTCTTTTTCTCCTTAACAATGTAAGGAAAATCAACCATATCAACAATTTTTCTCACTAAAAAAATAGGAAAAGAAATTATATAAGAATTTGTGTCCTGATAAATATAAAAAGTGGGATTTCTTTTTTAGAAAGAAAGAAACTACCGTGGTAGAAAAAACTAAAATAGCAAAAATGGGAAATTTTTGAATGAAATCATTAAAACCAACAATGCGCGAGAACAAGAGATATCTTTTAGTTGAAGGAGAAAATTTGAGGAATAATATTGAAAAAGCAATTCTTGATTTTATCGGAGTTTTGGGAATGTCAAAGACAGGATTTGATTTTATCAAGTCAGACAGCAATTCTGCAATTATTTCTATTAACAGGGAAATGGTTGATTCTGTAAGAGCGGCATTGTGTGTTGCGCCTAAGAAGATGGAAGTTAAGAGAGTTAGCGGGACGTTAAGGGGACTGAGAAAAATTTAAAAATCCCTATTTCTTGTAAAAACCGAGAGAAAAAGAAATTAAATTATATTATTAGTTTCTCAATATTAAGATGGACATACCATTAGATTTACAGCACCAGCAGATGGGTTATGACAGAACAGCAACTATGTTCTCGCCTCAGGGGCACTTGCTTCAGGTGGAATATGCTGAAAAAACAGTCAGGCTCGGAAGCTCAAGCATCGGAATGACTTGCTCTGACGGAGTTTTCATAATCGCTGATTTAAGAATTGAAGACAAACTTATTGTTCCAAAGTCAGCAAACAAAATTTACGAGATTGATTCTCATATCATTTCAAGCGTTGCAGGAATTGTTTCTGATGCAAGAGTTTTGATTGAAAGAGCGCAGGTTTTGGCTCAGCAGAACAGAGTAACTTATGACTCTCCGATAGAACCTGAATTAATTATCAAGGACATTTCAAATCTGAAACAGCAGTTCACACAATACGGAGGCGCTCGTCCTTTCGGAGTTTCTTTAATGGTTGCAGGAGTCAACAACGGAAAGCCAGAACTTTTCACAAGCGATGTCACAGGAAATTATCTTTCATACTTTTCAAATGCAATCGGAGAAAACGACGACAAAATCAAAGAAAAATTAAGAGAAAAATACAGTTCAAATCTGACAATAAAAGAAGGAGTAAAACTTGCAATTGAGATATTAAAAGACACTAATGAAAAGAAATTTAACCTCGGAAGATTTGAATTAGTTTATATTAACAACGACGGAGAATTAAAAAGAGTTTATGGAGACAATTTAGAGGAGTTTGTAAAATAAAATGGTTTATCATAATATAGAAGTTATAATAACAAGAGATAAAGAACAAATGAGATTAAGCGGGCAAGTAAATAATATTCAATATGGAAATCCAGAAGTAACAATCTTTGAAAAAGAAGGGAACATCGGAGCTACTCAAACCCCTCCTTATAATATGAAACTATCTGAATTTATGTATGAATTAGAGACTCAATTAAGTGGTGCTTATTCTTTTAAAGAATTTAGACCAATGAAATTTAGTATGAGTATAAATATTGGGGAAGCTAAGGAATAAAATGACAAACACAACTGCAAGAATAAAGATTAAGGGAAAGCAATTTGAGATTGTCGTTGACCTTGAAGAAGCTTTAAAATTCAAGAAAGGTGAAACAGACTGGTTGGAAGTTGGGGGAGACAGAATTTTCAGCGACGTGAAAAAAGGAAACGCTGCTTCTGAAAAAGATTTGAAAGAAATTTTTGGAACAATAGATGCAACTGAAGTTGGAAAGAAAATTGTCAAGGACGGGGAAGTTCTTACAACACAGGAGCACAGAGATGCTGAACAGGAAAAGAAATTCAGGCAGGTTGTTGACTTTATTTCAATGAATGCGACTAATCCGCAAACAGGAACTCCGCACACTCCAGAGAGAATTGAAAGAGCTCTTGAAGAAGCACACGTTAATGTCAAGAATATTCCGATAGAAAATCAAATAAAAGAAATAATGGAAGCAGTCAGCAAGGTTCTTCCTATTAAAATTGAGACTAAAAAAATCAAGGTTACTGTGCCTGCAATTCACACTGGAAAAGTTTATAACCTCATTTCTCAGTATAAAGAGCAAGAGAACTGGATGAATGACGGCAGTTTGGAAGTTATTATAAGCATCCCGTCGGGAATGATTATGGACTTTTATGACAAATTAAACTCAGCCACTCACGGAAGTGCTCTTACACAGGAGATTAAAGAATAATGGGAGAGATGGATACACAAAGAGAAATGAATGAAAAAATAGTTTATACTTTAGATAAAAATTATTGTAAGTGTCATCCCGAGACCTGTAATTGCTTCGATTACGCAGTTTATGAAAATGGGGTAAAATATTTTACATTAAATGATAAAATAAAAGGAGAACATATTGTAAAAGCTCTGAATTTTTTTGAAAATAATAAAAATTTAGTAAACAAATTAAAAACAAAATGACAGAAAGAAAAATTGTAATACCTGGAGAAGTTATTTCCAGCGGAGATGACTACTTGCCTGGAGAAGGAACAGAAAGAAGAGGGAACGAAATTGTTTCTATAAAATTCGGCTTGGCTGAAGAAACTAACAAACTTATCAAAGTAATTCCATTGTCAGGAGTTTATTTGCCTAGAAGAGGAAATGTTGTAATAGGAAAAGTTGAGAATATCACATTCAACGGATGGGTAATAAACATCAACACAGCCGACAATGCTTTTCTTTCAATAATGGAAATTCCGAGATATGTCAACAAAGACGATTTGAGAGAAGTTATGGACATGGGAGATGTTGTCGTTGCTAAAATATATTCAATAAACAAGAGAGGAATTGATTTGACTTTAAAATTGAAAGGACTTGGAAAAATTGAAAAGGGAATTATAATTCAAATAAATCCGAACAAAGTTCCGAGAGTAATCGGAAAAGAAGGAAGCATGGTTTCATTAATAAAAGATGAGACAAAATGCAGAATCACTGTCGGACAAAACGGATTAATTTCAATTGAAGGCGACAAAATTGAAGATGAGTTGTTCGCAAAAAAGGCAATTTTATATATTGCTGAAAATGCGTTGATGTCAGGATTAACTGACGAGATGGCTAAATGGTTCAAGGAGAATAAAAAATAAAATGACAAAAGATTTCAAAAGACCAGACGGAAGGAAAATTAATGAGCTTAGAAAAATAACTGCGAAAGTTGGAGTTGTTCCAAATGCCGACGGAAGCGCAATGTTTG
>JAMCXF010000032.1 GCA_023475035.1 Candidatus Pacearchaeota archaeon | reverse complement strand
TATTAAATAAGTGAAGTGTGCTGTAATTTCTTCCGTTTATGAAAACTTTTCCTGTTCCTTCGCTGATAACTGCTCTTGCAATTGCGCTTTTTCTTTTTCCCGACGTTACTGTTTTCATTATTTTGTAATCTCCTTAACTTTAATTCCCTTTACAATATTACGTTCCATTGGAATCATTTTCTTTCCTTCAAATTCTTTTGGAATTCCAGTGTAACATTTTATTCTCTTGATTGCGTCTCTTCCTCTTCCCATTCTTCTTGCATTTGGCAACATTCCTCTTATTGTCATCTTGACTATTTTTTCATTTGTTCTGGAAATTTTTGGACCCTTCTGCGTGCTTCCAACTCTTTTTCTTTTTGCTTCGAAATTTTCCATTATGTTTTTTCTGTTTCCAGTTATCCATACTTGTTCACAGTTGACTATTGCAAGCTCTTCTCCTTTTAGAGATTCTTTTGCTGCAAATGATGCCAGCCTTCCCAAAATTGCATTTTTTCCGTCTATGATTTTCATTTTATTGTATTATTTTTATCCCTTTTCCTTCAGGATTTTTTTTAATTTCTTCGAGTATTGTCCAAGTTTCTCCTTTTGCTTTTTCAATTTTTTCCTTTGCTTTCTCTGAGAAAGAAAATGCAACTACTTTAATCTTTTTGCTGATTTCTCCTTCAGACAAAACTTTACCAGGCACTACGATAACTTCACCCTCATCTTTTCCGCTCGATTTCTTGTCCAGATTAACATTAATTTTTTTAACTCTTGGGCTTGACAAAATTCCTGCAACTTCAAGCCATTTTTCTCCTTTCTTTGCTTCGATTATTGTCTTGACTAATTCTGGATTTGTCTTCCTTCTTAGCTGTGTTTCTATTTGTGTTTTGGTTTTCATATTTGAACTGCTATAGAATAATATTATTCTACTTTACGCTTGCGCTCGCAGATAAAAGTGTGAGAGAAAAAGGGTTTATAAATTTTACCAGATGCGAAAACCAGCCCTCTTTGCATCATCAACACAGAATTCGAATCTTGCTAAACCCCGAATAAATGCAATTTCTCCGTTGTTAAACACAAGATATCTATTCCACCCACCCCATCCATAAATACTATGCATTCCGTGAACATCAATTGAAAATTCGGGCTTGTAATTTCTTCTCTCTGGATGTTTGGAATAATTCTTTTCCCATTCTTCAAAAAAAGCATCAAAAGAACAATTTTCAAACTCTTCTTTAGTTTTGAATCTGCGATATTCTTCCCCTTCCACTTCAATCATTTTATCGAAGGCATTATTTTCAAAAATGTAAACTGACAATGCGGATAAAAGGATTCGAACCTTTGTAGGCACTAAGCCAACAGATTTTGAGTCTGTCCCGTTTGACCACTCCGGCATATCCGCTTATCAGAATACCAGAAATTATCTATATAAAAACCTAATTATTTAGAAATCTTCTTAGCAACTTCCTTCAAATCTTCTTCCAAAATTTCAATTGCTCTCTTGAAAATATCTTTCTCGTCGATTTGTCCAAATGATTCTACTGTTATAATAAGTTCATTTGTTGGAGTCAGTTCTATTGAATTTTTACCCACTTTTCTGCACATCTCGATGCATTCTTCGCACATGTCACATTTACTTTCATCAACAACAGAAACCTTTCCTCCTTCAGCCCTTAAAATTTCTTTAGGACATGCATTTAAAATTTCTTTAGGACAATCCTTGTCTATTTTTATCTTCATCAAATTTCTGTAAAACATTAATCCTGGTGAAAACTTAACATGTTCATTTCCTTTTCCTGCTCTTGCAGTAGCAAGTATCTCCAGCTCCTGTCCTTTTTTCAAAACAGTTATTGGAATATTTCCATAAACAGGTTTTATCTTTCCGTCTAACTCTTCAGAATAAACAGTTCCTTCTTTCTTTGCAATTAATTTTAAGTCCTCATCTTTTCCGCTCGATTTCTTGTCCATCTTTAATGGAATTAATCCCATTCTGTGGGCAATTGTCTCGTCGTATAATGGAGAATCATTCATTGAAATTTCCACTTCATCAATAGCCATGATTGGAATTTCATCAACATATCTTCTTATTGCATTTGCCAGACTTTCATCTATTTCTGCACTGAATGTTATCTGGTTTTGTTTTTGGTTTATTATGTCCATGTTATTATCTTATTATTTTTATTTTTAAATTGTTCTATAGGAGTTAAACTCTTCTGCCACGTCTTCCGCCTTTCTTCTTTGGTCCTCCGCGTGGGAATCTTGTTGTGTCAAGTATATTGAGTATTTTGAATCCTTCTCTTGTCAGGCTTTTTATAATTGCATGAGCTCCTGGACCAAGTGTAGGGCTTCCTGTTTTTGACCTTATTCTTACATACAAAGATTTAACTCCAAGTTCTCCAAGACTTTCAGCTATTCTTTTTGCGATAAATATTGCGATAGTTGGGTTTGCTTTCAATCTTCCGTGCTTTGTCACCATTCCGCCGGTGATTTTTGAAATTGTTTTTCCCGACATATCTGTAACATGCGCAAGAGTATTATTGAATGAAGTATAAATATTAAGAACTGCTTCCAGCTCTCTTCCTTTTTTCTTTTCTGTTTCTTTTGAAGAAATTTCTTCTTTGCCTTCAATTATTTCCTGTTCTTGTTCTGCTTTCATTGTTCAGTTGTTGCTTCATTTACTTTTACTTTTTTGACTTTGCTAGGCTTTAAAGTTATATCTTTTTCAAATTCTGTTGGAACAATATAAGACGGAGAACTTACAATTTTCCCTCCAACAAAAACTTTTTTGTGAGTTATAAGTTGTCTGGCGCCTTCGACAGTTTTGGCAATTTTTTTGTCAACTAAAACTGTCTGCAATCTTCTCCTCATGTAATCTCTTTTGTCTAATGAAAGAACATCGCTTATGGAATTAACTTTTAATCCAATCTTTTTTATTCTGTTGAAAAAATTATTTTTATCTTCTTCACTTGCAGAAATTAATTTCTTTGCTTTTTCTCTTATTGATTTTATTCTTGCATCTGCTTTCCAGATTTCTTTTTTATTTTTTAATCCAAATTCCTTTTTGATTACTCCTTCTTCTTCTATTCTTGCCTTGTCAAAAGGTCTTTTTGGTTTTGAATATGTCTTGTGTTTTCGTTTCATTCTTTGCCCTCTGTTGATTTTCCTTTCTTTTTAATTCCAACTCCTTTCTTCTTGTTCTTTCTAAAGTGGCTCTTTGTTCTTTGTCCTCTGACAGGAAGTCCTACAGCATGTCTTAATCCTCGGTAACTCTTGATTTTCCTTAGTCTTCCAATATCAAATTCTTTTTGCAAGTCCAAATCATTGCCAATAAGATGTCTGTCTTTTCCAGTTTCAATGTCTACTTTTCTGTTAGCCATATACATTGGCATTTTAGGATTTTTAACAAAATCATTTATCTTGTCAATTTCTTCTTTGCTTAATGAGCCTATTTTTCTTTTTTTGTCGAATTTCAAAAGTTTGCAGATAGCATTAGCCATGCTCCATGAAATGCCTTTGATTTTTGTAAGCCCGACGTAAACATTTAATTTTCCTTCAATGTCTTTTGAGAGAATTCTAACTAACTTTTCTTCAAACTTTCCTTCTGGTTTCCCTCGGTGTGATTGTGTTTGTTCTGTCATTTTATCTGATAAATAAATTGTGCCTTTCAATATTTACTAATTCAGTTAATATTCTTTTCTGTATTGCTTTTTCTGGATCTGGGAGGTTTTGAATTCTTTTTTTCATGTCTTCAAAAGACTCGAATTCTTTTTCTTTTCTTTGGGTTAATATTTCTTGCATGTGCTTCTTCCCAAATCCCGGCAATAACTCTATTTGGTGCAGTCTTTTGTTTATTGCCTCTGATTTGTTGAAAAACTCAACAAACTCTTTCTCTCTTTCCCCGACTATTTTCTCAATGAATTCCTGCAATTGGTTTTTTGCAGATTCTGTCAGTTTTTCTCTGTGCAGTCTTCCAAGAATATAATATATCTTGTCTCGCTTTCCTTCGCCGATGTAAACTTCTTCTCCTGCGTTTAACGAAATTCCTCGTCTGGGAACTAACTCCAGCAATACTAAATTTGTTTTACCGATAGCTTGAGCTATAGGCATCATTTTTCTTTCTAGAGGATATCCGTTCGGTAGATAATCTAACACTATTGCAAATTCTTCTTTTTCCATGTTCATCATTTATATTTTTTAATAATATCGAGTATTTTTTTTGTTTCATCTTCGTCAAGACCAACATCAATAAAAATTTTATTTAATTCTTCTGCAGTTTCAGGCAGCAAATCCAATATCTTCACTATTCCTTCTGGAGTTATTTTAATCATGTTAAGAGCTTCAACTTCTTCTTTCAATGCTCTTGCTTCTTTGATATCAAGCTTGTTGAATTTTTTTATGAAGCCAGCTATCTCTGCCGCATTCTCATCTTTCTTTATGTATTCCAGAGTTTCAGCCATGCTCAATGGTTCGCTGTTTATTATCATTTTATTGTTTTTTTATTTGTTTTATTTTTTTTAAATGTATTGGCTCAATCAGGAATCTTTTTTCTTCCTTGCCGTCTTTAAGTTTTACCATGTAAGCTTTTCCTCTCTTGCCTTCAATAACTCCTGTAATTCCCTGAAGTCTTTTTGGGAAATTTGCCGGAACAGATCTCTCCTGTGAAATTGACACAAAATCTCCTTCTTTCAATTCTTGGAAGTACTTGCTAAGCTGCAATTTTCCACGTGTTCTTACTGGTTTTTTGTTTGACATTATAAAATATTCATAAATATTTTCATTTAAAAACCTATCCTTTTGCAGTAAAAGAAATATCGTCGAATTAAGCAGCTCTTCTTTCTGTAACTTCTTGTTCTTTGTATAAACTCAAATCTCCATTGTCTCTTGCAGTGTCAGTTGTCTTTTTTATTGCCAGCCACATTTTTTGCCCCCAGACACCTACTCCACATCTGTCACAAATTTCCATAGAACGATCATCTGGAAGATCAGCATTGCAATAAACACATTTCCTCATTTTTTCTCTACTCTGTGAAAAATAAATTTACTTTTTAAAGATTTGTATAAAAAAAAATAACTTGCTGTAAATAGCGCAAATTTAAGGGGAAGATTATGCCGAGCGATTTCGCGAGTGCCAGTAAATATGATAGCAACGAGCGAGGTCGGGAGTTGAGGAAACCGATAAGGTGTCCTCGCTATTCGTAACGCAATGCATCAACAGGTTTTAATTTTGCAGCCCGCATTGCTGGAAATACTCCTGAAATTGTTCCGACTAAAAAAGAAAACACTAACGCTGCTGAGATTAAAGTTATGTCTAAACTGGCCTGCAATAAATTTGTCCCTAACATATTGACGGCAACATATTCAACTCCCTTTGCTAAACCTGATCCAAGCAAAACTCCAATAACTCCGCCTACCAATCCTAAGCATCCTGATTCAATTAAAAAAATGTAAAGTATGTCGGAATTTTTTGCACCAACAGCTTTCATAACTTTAATCTCAGCAG
>JAMCXF010000029.1 GCA_023475035.1 Candidatus Pacearchaeota archaeon | reverse complement strand
GCACAAAATGCGAAGTAGATTATATTTTGACTGCAGAGAAATTAGGCAAGAAATTAGAAGAAATGCTCGAATAAAAACCCTTAAATATCCTAATTCTTCATATATTTTGTAGACTAGGTCAGCGGATTAGTCCTCCGCTATTTGCAAACGGACTTTAGGCAGACTGCAAGAAGGTAAGTGAGTGAAGTGTTAAAATGTCTTTATTCCGACGTTGACGCTTTGTCTGTTTTGATCTTGCAGATGCGAAACGGGTCAGGCCTTGATCGGAGCAGCCCTAAACATTTGACAAGGTGCTTAACAGGGCACAAGGCTGAGGAAGATTAAAGGTAGCATTTTAGTTCTTTACAGGCAAACCTTCGAGTCTACACTGATTTTAAGAATTATTCTCAGGTTTGCGCAAACGGGGTTTCTTTTTTAGAGAAAAAGAAACTACCATGGTAGAAAAAACTACAATTGCGTGAAATCGCTCGAGTCTCCATTGATATGGTAAAGTTTAAAAATATCATTTTTCTATAAATAAAACTATGAAAACAAAATCAACAAGAAAATTAGGAATTGCGGGATTAGTTCTTGCAGGAATGAGTTTAGTTGGATGCAAATTTCCAACTGATGTTACCCCACAACCGAGTCCTACACCAAGACCAGATTATTTTACTAATATCACTTTTGAAGTAATCGGTAATAATGTTGCAGGTTCAAGTGTCAGTTATGGAAATTTATTATATGCAGATTGTAATGATTCTACCAAAAAAAGATGGATTTGCCCAAGTGTAACTGGATGTGTAAGTGATGAAGTTCCTTGTTCAGGTTCGATTAATAACTTTCCTTGGTCTTATACATATAGTACTTGTAAAGGGCATGGAGTAAAATTAGGAGCAGTGTCTATGGGAAATCCAGACGGTAGCCTTATTCTTAGGATAAAACAAGATGGAAATGTAGTTGCTCAAACACAATATGATAGTAATGGTGTTGTATGGGGTGGAAGTTTAGAATACAATATTCCAGGACCTTAAATAATTCCAATATATTTCTCCTACGTTAACTTTAAAAATAAATTTTGAAATATTTTTCTATGGGAAAAAATTTAATTACAACATTGGGTTTAATCACTGCATTAGGTTTATCAGGATGTAATAGTTGTATTCAACAAGATGCAAAAGAAGTTGAAGAAATTAGAAAAATGAATATTGAACAATTAGAAAAGGGGCCTGAGATGGTTGATTATTTTTCTGAAATTCAAATTGAAGACTATACAACCCCCTTGAATATGGTTTATGGAGATTTTAATGAAGATGGACATTTAGATTTAATTGTCTCAACAGCTAATAAAGGAACTAGTTTTAAAAATAAGTATGGAAGTGGAAAATTATATTTTTATGAAGGGGACGGAAAAGGAAACTTCACAAAAAAGTTATACGAGAAGAAATAATTCTAACTAATTTAACAAAACTTATTAATCAGTTTTTCCTGATATTTTGATGTGGCATGCGCTGGAAAAAAAAGATGTCTTGGAAAAGTTAAAGACGAGTGAGAACGGACTCAGTGATGAGGAAGTTTCCAAGAGACTGCTGGAATACGGGAAAAATGAACTGAAACAGATTTCAAAGATTCATCCTCTTATGATTTTTTTTGAGCAGTTTAAGTCGGTATTTATTTTGATTTTATTTGCGGCTGCAGTTTTTTCGCTGTTCATTCAGCATTACATTGATTTTGCAGTTATAATGATAATTATTCTTTTGAATTCTGCAATTGGTTTTTTCCAGCAATACAAAGCAGAAAAAATAATTGCAAAAATGAAAGAGTTCATTGTTCCGAAAGTGAAAGTGATGAGAGAAGGCAAGATTTCTGAAATTTTATCTTCGGAGATTGTCCCAGGAGATATAATGGTTATCTCTGAAGGAGACAAAATAACTGCTGACTGCAGACTCCTTTACGTAAATGAACTACAGGTAAACGAGGCTGTTCTGACAGGAGAAAGTTTTCCTCAGGATAAATCTTCCGAAAAAATACAGATTAATGCACAACTTGCAGACAGAGAGAACATGCTTTTTGCCGGAACAACAGTTGTAAGAGGAAATGCAAAAGCAGTTGTTATTGCAACTGGAATGGGCACAGAATTCGGAAAGATTGCAAAAAAAGTTCAGGAAATAAAACATGGAAAAACTCCTCTTGAACAAAAACTTGATATTTTCTCAAAAAAAGTTGCTGTTGTTGTTTTGATTGTATCTATTTTGATGGTAATTATCGGGATATACCAAGGCGAGGAAATTTTTCACATGATTCTTGCAGGAATTGCCCTTGCTGTAAGTGTAATTCCCGAAGGTTTGCCTGCTGTGATATCAATTACTCTTGCACTTGCAATCAGGAGACTTCAAAAATATAATGCGTTAATAAGGAAACTTCCTGCAGGAGAAACTCTTGGAAGAACAACAGTGATATGCACAGACAAGACAGGAACATTAACAGAAGAAGAAATGTCTGTCACAACAGCTTACAGCAACGGCAAAGTTTTCAAAATTGAAGACCATTCATTTTTTTACGACGGAAAGAAAATTTCCCCTGAGAAAAATAAAGAGCTACTGCAACTGCTTAGAACAGGAATCATGTGCAACAATGCAAGACTTGAAATTAAAAGAAAAAAGATAGAAATTTTTGGAGACCCTACGGAAAAAGCGTTGGTTATGTCTGCGTATAAATCAGGTTTTGTCAAAAAAACAGAACTTGAAAGAGAGATAAGAGTAAAAGAATACTCTTTTTCTTCAAGCAGAAAAATGATGTCAATAATAAGAAAAAGAAACGGAAATTTTTTAAGTTATGTCAAAGGCGCTCCTGATGTTGTTCTGAAAAAATGTTCAAAAGAATTGCTGAACGGAAGAGTTGTGAATCTTAATGAAAAAAGAAAAAAAGAAATTATGGAAATTTATTCAGACATGGCTTCTGATGCATTGAGAGTTCTTGGGTTTGCGTACAAAGAAATTCCTGCAAGATTTAATCAGGAGACTGCAGAAGAAGATTTGATTTTTTTAGGATTTCAGGGAATGCTTGACATTCCGAGAAAAGAAGTGAAAGATGCTATTAGAGACTGCAAAGATGCCGGAATAAAAGTAAAAATGCTGACAGGCGATTCTGAAATAACAGCAAAAGCAGTTGCAAAAATGATAAATCTTAACGGAGAGTCAATTGAAGGAATTGAACTTGAAAAGTTTTCTGACAGAGAATTTAATGAAGCGGTGCAGAGAATAACGATTTTTGCAAGAATAACTCCTGAAATTAAATTAAGAATAATCCAGTCCTTAAAAAATCAGAGGGAAATTGTTGCTGTTACCGGCGACGGAGTAAATGATATTCTTGCATTAAAGGAAGCTCATATAGGAATTGCGATGGGAATAAGAGGAACAGATATGACAAGGGATGTCGCTGACATAATTCTCCTCGACGATAATTTCAACACAATAGTCCAATCAATACGCGAGGGAAGAAGAGTCTATGACAATATGAAGAAGTCGATTAAATCTCACTTATCTGCAAATGTCGACGAGTTATTTGTAGTGATGGCTGCAGTTATGTTTTCTTTTCCACTTCCATTTCTCCCACTTGCAATTTTATGGATGAACCTGATTACAGATTCTCTCCCAAGTTTGGCATTAGCTGTTGAAAAAGAAGAGAGAGACATAATGAAAAGAAAACCAATTAATCATAATGGAAATATTCTAAGTGGTGTCGGGAAGTTTATACTAATTGCAGGAGTTTTTTCTTTTATCCTCACATTCGGAGCATTTATTTTATTCCAGGCAGATTTAGAAAAAGCCAGAACCATCGCACTAACAACTGCAATATTCTGCGAGATGTTCGTAGTTTTATCGTGCCGTTCTGAGAGAGAAAATATCTGGAAGATTGGATTGTTCAGCAATAAATTTTTAGTGTTCTCAATAATAACAGCAGTATCATTGCAGTTGATTGCAATTTATTCTCCTCTCTCTGAAATATTCGGGCTGGAGGCAATTTCTTTAATCGAACTTCTTTTAATAGCAGCAGCGTCTTCATTAGTATTTATCGTTTTTGAAACAGCCAAATTTTTCAAAATAAAGATATAATTTCAAAAAGTTAATAAACCCCTTTTCATTTTTTAAATAATGAGTAAAAGAGAGGGACTTAAAGACAAGCATGGACAATTTTTTCTTATCGCTGCTGTCATAATAATTGCAGTAATTGTAAGCATTGTAACCATAACAAATTATACCCAGCAAAAAGATGTCGTGCGACTTTATGATTTAGGAGAAGAACTTGGAATTGAAAGCCAGCAAGTTTTGGATTATGGAACATATAATGAATTAAATGAAACCCAGATGACAGATTTGATAGAAACTTTTATTGAAAAATATGTAAGTTACATTGAAGAAGATAAGAATATTTATTTTATTTTTGGAAATAAATACAAGATTAATGTTTTAGGATACCAGGACATACAAGAAGAAAATATTTCGGTTTGTCTTGACCTTAGTGGAGAAGCAAGAGGCAGAGGGTTTATTGCATCAGGACAATGTGTTCCTTATTTATCAATAGGAGAGACCGTAGGATTTAGCAAAGAGGGTGGAGGAGAAATATCTAATGTAAGTGTAAAAATTGAAACTAAGTACTATCACTTTCCACTAACAGAAGGAGAAAATTTTTATTTTGTAATCTGGCAGGAAATCGGCGGAGCGAAACATGTTGTTACTAGCGGCACAGAATAAGAAGGGAATAAGTCTTATTATTGGTTATATTTTACTGGTAGCAATTGCAATAGTTATGAGCATTATTGTTTTTCAGTGGCTTAAAACTTATGTTCCAACAGAAACATTAGAATGCGACGACGGAACTTCTCTTTTTATCAGCGATGTTTTTTATGACTGCACCAGCAACATACTGGACATTTCAGTAAACAACAACGGAAAATTCAGCATTAACGGATTTTATATTCGTGTGACTGATGACCCTGATGCAGAATTAGCGACAATAGATTTATCTTCCAAGATTATTGATGGGGGGGAAGAATATGGCTCTACAAATTCAATTGAGTTTGGAACTGAAAATTCTCTTGATCCTGAAGAATACACAACAAGCTCTTTTGATGTCACAGACTATAATGATGCATTAGTCAAAGTTGAAATAATTCCGACGAGAATACAGGAAGTTGATAACAAGAAAAGATTGGTCAGTTGCAGTGAGGCGAAGGTAGAAAAAATTTTGGAATGTGAATAAAGGTTAAAACAGGAAATTTTACAATTATCCTTATTTCACGCGGATAAAAGAATAATTTAAAAATGTAAAATTGCATTAATATAATATGATAAAAGGGTTGAAAAAAAATCACAAGGGGTTATCTCCTGTAATTACTACAGTATTATTAATTGCGCTTGTAGTTGTAAGCACGTCAATAGTTTTTTTATGGTTTAGAGGCATGGTTGAAGAGGGAGTTACAAAATTCGGGAAGAACATAAAACTTGTTTGCGACGATGTTGATTTTACCGCAGAATATTCTTCTGGGGCATTAAGCATTGTCAATGACGGAAACATTCCGATATTCCGAGTTGATCTGAGAATTGAAAGCGACGGAAATTTTGAAACAATAGATGTCACAGATATTGCAGGAATTAACTGGCCTGCAACTGGATTAGCACAGGGAGGCGCTTTTTCAGGAGATATCAGCAGTGAAGTTGGGAGTGCAAGCAAAATAACAGTATTCCCCATATTAATCGGAACATCAAGCAGCGGCCAGAAGACTTACATTTGCGGAGGCGGATATGGCAAGGAACTTGCAGTTTAAGAAAGATAAAAGAGCCTTATCGACGATTGTCATTACAGTTATTCTTATTGCATTAAGCATGGCAGCAGTAGTTCTTGTATGGGGATTTGTAAATAATTTGATAAAAAAACAAATTGGAAGCAGTGAATCATGTTTTGGAAATTACGACAAGATTACACTGAACAAGCAGTATACCTGTTACGACAGCGATTTGCAGGAATTCAGATTTTCATTAAGTATCGGTGATGTGACAGCAGACAAAGTCATTGTTTCAGTTTCTTCGGCAAGCGAAGTCAAGAGTTATGAAATAACTAATGAGGAACAAACGATAACTGGATTGGAAAATTATCCAAGCGGAACAACAACGATAAAACTTCCTGTCAAAAATGCAGGATTGACTTATTCAGCGTCGGGATTTACTTCGGTTGTTGATTTAGTCAGAATAGCTCCTGCAATAGGAGGAACCCAATGCGAAATTTCTGACTCCCTTTCTCAGATTGAAGACTGCAGTTTGCTTGTTTAACAATAAAATTAAATTCATTAATTATTTAAATTGAGAATTATTTTATATATTATGAGGAGGTTGAGATTTAAAAAAAGGGGACAGGTGTGGATTGAAACTGTAATTTACACACTAATTGCTTTTGTAATGATTGGATTAGTTTTGAGCTTCGCAAGACCAAAGATAGAAGAATTACAAGATCAGGCAATTCTCCAGCAATCAACTGAAATGATGAAGCAAATAGATACGACAATATTAACTATGGGGGCGGCAGGAAATCAGAGAATATTAGAAATAGGAATAAAAGAAGGAAACCTGAGAATAGACTGCGATGATGACCAGATGATTTTTGAACTTGAAAGCCAAAGCATTTACAGCGAGCCTGGAAAAGAAATCACCGACGGAAACATTGTCATTCTGACAGAAAAAAGAAGCGGATATAATCTTGTCAGTCTCAGAAGAAATTACAGTGAAAGATATAATTTGAAGTTTGAAGGAAAAGAAGAAGTAAAAATTATCAGCAAGGCATCAACTTCATACAAATTAACAATATTAAATGAGGGAGAAGGAACAGACGACAGGATCATAATGAACATGTCGGTAAGTTAAATGAAAAGGAGATTTATATGGGAATAGAAAGTTATGAAAAAATAAAAATAGATTTTCATCCAAAAGTTGCCAAACTTGAAAGAATAGAAGACAAAACAAAAATAAATGTGAGATACAGCGTGATTTCGCCATTTGCATTCGTGCATATTTACTGGGATGAAAAAATTTACGAACTTGTTTATGACATTGAAGAGCCTATTCTGACAGAACAGGAAAAAATTTACAGGGAGCAATTAACTTCTGCAATAAGAGATTTGATAAATTTTGAAGAAGTTATTGAAAGAAATGAAGAAGCTCTTTTGGAGTACATTGACAAGAGATTGAGAATTCTCGCAATGGAATTTGGGTTTGATATTCCTTATGAATCTTATAAAAAGATTTACTATTATTTGTGCAGGGATTTTATAGGAATAAATGAGATTGAACCAATATTGAAAGATTATTACGTAGAAGATATAGAATGCAATGGAGTCAACAGCCCAGTTTATGTAATCCATCGATTGTACAGAAGCATAAAGACAAATATTGTATTTTCGAACATGGAGAGACTGGAAAGTTTAGTTGAAAAACTTGCCCAGAGATGCAGCAAGCATATTTCTTATGCAGACCCAATTCTCGACGGAACTTTGCCTGATGGTTCGAGAGTTAACGCAACTTATACAACAGACATTACAAGCAGAGGGCCAACTTTTACAATAAGAAAGTTCACAAAAACTCCGTGGACGCCAATTCAGCTTCTTTCATTCAGAACATTAAGCCCGGAGATGCTCGCGTATTTGTGGCTTCTTGTCGAATACAAAATGAATGTCCTGATAACAGGAGGAACAGCTTCGGGAAAAACAACGCTTCTGAATGCAGTTGCATTTTTTATAAAACCTGAAGCAAGAGTTGTAAGCATTGAAGATACAAGAGAATTAAATTTGCCGAGAGAAAACTGGCTTCCAAGCGTTGTAAGAAGCTCGACAGGAGGAAGAAGAGAAAATGAAATAACTTTGTTTACTCTTTTGAGAAATTCATTCAGACAAAACCCGGATTATGTAATCGTCGGTGAAGTCAGGGGAAAAGAAGCATTTGTATTATTTCAGGGAATGGCGTCGGGGCACTCATCAATAAGCACTATGCACTCAGATTCTGTTGATACTCTTATAAAAAGATTAGAAACTCCTCCGATTGAACTTTCTCCTACGCTGCTGAATATGCTTGACTGTGTATGCATCATGACTCACGCGATTGTAAATAATCAGGAAACAAGAAAATTAAGAGAAATAGTGGAAATAGTAAGCATCAGTCCAGACGGAACAGCAATAGTAAACACGCCATTCTCCTGGAATCCAGGAGATGACAAATTTTATTTTCGAAAGAACAGCAAAATGTTTGAGAAGATATCAAGAAGATACGGAATAAAAATTGAAGATTTGGAAATGGAATTCAGAAGAAGAGTGCAGATATTATTTCAGTTATACAGGAAAGGAATATCAGGATTTGAAGAAGTTCAGGAAATAGTTAATAAGTATTACAAACGTCCTGCAGAAGTTCTTAAGCAGTTGGAAATTCAGTAAAGAGTTAATCTCCGTAAGAAACATAAACTGTGCCGCTGTAAACTACTGCGGTCTGGATTGCTCCATCAGAAGATATTGCAACATCATACCAATATCTATTGTCTGCTTTTGGAGTCCAAGTGTTTCCGTAATCTGTAGAAATGTAAATTCTTCCAGGACTTGTATATTGACTTCCTTCATTGACTGCTGTCTGAATTTTTCCGTCAGAGGACATATCAACAGCCAACCAGTTTCTATTTTCTTCTTTTGGTGTCCAAGTATTTCCATAATCTGAAGAGATATAGATTTTACCGGTAGCAGTCGGGGTCCCAACTGCAGCAGTCTGATATCTTCCGTCTGAAGACATTGTTATTGATGTAAGATATTCTGTTGCAGGCCAGTTATTATATTTTAAAGTCCATGTATTTCCTGAATCTGTAGAAACATAAATGCCGTGAGTAGTGCTTGTTGAAACTGCAGCTCTGATTGTTCCATCAGAAGACATTGCTATTCCCGAAAATTTATCCTGAGATTTTTCAGTCCAGGTGTTTCCATAATTTGAAGAGATATAAACTCTTCCCGAAGAACCTCCTCCAGCGATTGCAGTCTGATATTGTCCATTCGAGGACATTGCAACTTTTATTAAAATAAATGTGCTGTCATATTTTTGAGTCCAACTATTCCCATAGTCTGAAGATACATAAATTTTTCCTGATAATCCTGCGACTGCAGTTTGATACCTTCCATCAGAAGACATTGCAACATCTGTCCAATGTTCATCGATAGATTTCCCAGTCCAGTTATTTCCTGAATTATTAGAAACATAAAGTCTAAAAGGATAACTTCCGCCTCCGCCTCCGACAGTTTGATACCTTCCATCAGAAGACATTGCAACTCCTCTCCATTCTTTTGCGATTGCAAGTTTTTGTATCCAATTTTCCCAGGAATAACATAATTCTCCTGAATCAATTGCATCCTGCAAGCTCATTGGAGAATCAGAAATTGTAACTTCAATTTCAGTTGCATAATGATAAGCATTGCTTTTGTCAGCAGGGCCTGTATATTGAATTATTAATGGATTTGCCGGACATAGACTATTTGAAGAAGTCAAAGCCTGAATTAGATTCATTTCTCCATCCTGCACAGAAACCCAAATTTTATCAGCATTATGCCCTCCTGCAGGGCTAGAAGAAGAAACGGAATATGTATGACTTCCAAAAAGCAATCCGCTGTCAATAGCAGTCTGCAATGTTTTTTCTGAACTATCAATCAAAAGGGTAATATCAGCAGTTGATGAATGCCATCGATTTGTTTTGTCAACAACAGCAAAGACAAAAACGCTAACAGCTAGAATAAAGAAAAAAGCGAGACAGATAAACCTCTTTTTTAGCATCTTAATTTTAAGAGAAATGCATTATTAAATATTTTTATTCTGATACATGCAACGCAATAAAAGAACATTTAATAAATATAAAATACTTTTTCTACTCATGAAAACAGAGGAGATACAATTCTTGAGTCAATTGGTAAGTTCCCTTGAAGATGCAGAAAAAAATCTTGCCAGAAGTTACGAAAAAAGAGATTATGAAAAGTTTAATCAGGCAAAAAAAATAATGCTCAGAATACAAAAAGAAATTTCTGAAATAATAAAATGACAGAACTAATGTTCACTGCAGATAGGAAATCAGCCGTTCGTTCGTCGAAGCCAAGCGACAGCACAAATAAAAATTCGGGAGAATTTTCATAATGATAGAAGACAACATAAGGAGAATAGCGGAAATAATTCTGAAAGAGAAAAAGATAATGAATGAGTTCAGTTCTTTAAGCGGATATTTAAAAAAAGTTGGCAATGAAAAAGAGAAAAAGCTCATCAGCGAGCATATTGAAAAAATAAAGGTTTCCCTGAAAAGTTTAAATGACGAGCTCCTGAAAAATCTCGAAGAAATTCACATTGAAAAACCTCTGAATGAAATTCCGGTAAATAAAGAGATTCAGCCAGTGAAAAAACCTGCAATAAAAATGCCTTCAATAAATTTCAAAAAATCTTCTGCAAAAGACGGAATTTCAGAAATGGAAAAAGAGGTTTTGAAGAGGCTAAAGAAAAAGAAAGAAAAAATAGTTGAAAAGAAAATTAAAAAACCAAGCTCATATGTCCGTCTTGCAAACAACTTTTTTGCGAATTATGTGAAAATGATTGTCAAGCAGAAAAGACTTGCAACGCTTGAAAAAGATTTGATAAAATCAAACCTGGATTTTACTTCTGTAACTTACATATCAATTTTAATGCTGTCGACGATTATTTCGGCAGGAATTGCGATTTTAATTTTTGTGTTTTTTCTTTTTTTCAGCGTGACTCCTGAATTGCCTATCATAACACTTTCAACAGAAGATATTGGCATAAGATTCCTGAAAATTTTCTGGATTATTTTTCTTATTCCGGCAGGAACTTTCCTGTTCATGTATTTTTATCCATCTCTTGAAAAAAAATCAGTAGAAGGAAAAATAAATCAAGAACTGCCTTTTGCAACGATAAACATGTCGGCAATTTCAGGCTCAAGAATTGAACCAATAAAAATATTCAGCATCATTTCTGCAACAAAGGAATATCCTCATCTTGAAAAAGAGTTTAACAAGCTTCTTAACAAAATAAATATTTACGGATATGACTTAGTGACTGCTCTTAAAGATTCGGCGTCAAATTGCCCGAGCCAGAAACTTGCAGAACTTTTCAATGGATTGGCGACGACAATAACTTCAGGAGGAGACTTGTTTGACTTTTTTGACAAGCGCTCGCAAACACTTCTTTTTGAATACAGGCTTGACAAGGAGAAGAGAACAAAAACATCAGAAACATTCATGGATATTTACATAAGCGTTGTCATCGCTGCGCCAATGATACTGATGCTTTTGCTTATGATGATGAGAATAAGCGGGCTCGGAGTTGCATTGAGCACAGGAACAATTACTTTCCTGATTGTCGGGGGTGTTTCGCTGATTAATATTTTCTTCCTGATATTCCTTCAATTAAAACAGCCGGAGGCATTATAATTTGGAACTGCAAAAAATTCACTGGGTTGGAATAATCGCGGGATTAGTAATCTCAGGACTTTCTTTTTTATTCATGGGCTCGAGATTTTTCTTTTTCATTTTATGGTTTGGAATACTTGTCGGAGTTGCTCCTTTTGTGTTTACAATAATACAGCAGACAAGAGCAGCAGGAGACAAAGAAGAAATGTTTTTGGAATTCACAAGAAATCTTGTTGAAAGCGTAAAGACAGGAACTCCGATAAGCAAGAGCATAATTAACATGAAGAAAAAACCATTCGGTGTTTTAAGCAAGCATGTTGAAAAACTTGCAAACCAGATTGCTCTGGGAATTCCGTTGAGAGCAGCGCTCCAAACATTTGCAAGAGACATAAATAATAATACAGTATCAAGAACAATTACTTTAATAGGACAGGCAGAAAGAGCAGGAGGAAATATCGGAGAAATTCTCGAAGCTGTTGCAAAAGCAGTTGCAATGTCTGACAAACTGAAAAAAGAAAGAAAGGCGGCCATTTCAACTCTGACTGTGCAGGGTTACATAATATTTTTTGTTTTCATAGTTATTGTTTTAGTAATGCAGTTTTACATAATCCCGATGATATCAGGAATTGTTGGAACAGGAAGCCTTGGAGTCGGAGGAGTTACAACAGGAGGGGCGCAGATTGAAGCATCAGAAGTTTCGCAGGCGTTTTTATATTTGCTCTTGATACAAGGTTTATTCAGCGGATTAACAATAGGAAAACTTTCTGAAGGAGACATAAAAGCAGGAGTAAAACATTCATTTGCACTGATTGTTCTGTCATTTTTGATATCAGCATTAGCAAATATATTTTTTGGAGGATAGATGATATCAGAAAAAAACAAGAGAGGCTCTCATGTGGGAATGATTATCTCATTTATTGTTTTTGTTACATTCATAGTTTTTTTATATTCAGTTGTTCGTCCGGTTGTCAGCATCGGGCAGGATAAAAAAACAATTGCAGATTATCTTGTCGTAAAAATTGTCGAGAATGTTTCTTCAGATTTTAACAGCACGAGCGTTCAGATACTTGATAATGTCCCTCAAGACTGTATAAGCTTAACAGGTTTTTTTACATTGCTTGTAAATGACGGAATTACATTCGAAAGCCTTGTACAAAATGAATTCAGGGTTCTTCAAACAGAATCTTATAGGAATGTTATAGGAGATTTGGTAATTGATAGGACTGACAGCGATAATACTTTTTTCAGAATTTATACTTCTGCAGAATATGATGCTTTAAGCGAAAGAGAAGGATGCGTCTCTATTCCCCAGAACAGTTATAAGATTGGGGGGATAACAAGCAACAGATATCCCTTCAAGCATAATTTTGAATTCCTCATAGCAAGTTATGAAGCAAATTATACACAGCTTAAAGTGGATTGGAATATCCCCGCAGGAACTGATTTTGGTTTTGAGTTTACAGAAAGCGATGGGACAAAAACAGAAGTTGGAGAAATTCCGGAGTCTGTTGATGTTTATGCAGAAGAAATTCCTCTTCAATATATAGACGAAGAAGCGAATATTTTATCAGGATTTATAAATATAAAAGTATGGTAATTAATATGAGAAGAAACTTGATAAAAGACAAGGGAGCATGGCTGGAAATTGTCGAAGCATTTGTTGCAGTTCTTCTTGTCGCAGCAGTTCTTCTTATAATTCTTAACAGAGGGTATTTTCAGAGGACAAATACATCAGAACAGATTTACAATACCGAAATTTCAATAATTCGGGAGGTGCAAACAGATGATGCTTTAAGGACAAGCATTGCTAATGCGCAAACTCCTGTAAACTGGGAAGATGCGGGATTTCCAGCAGATGTGAAAAGCAAAATAACTACAAGAACTCCTGACTATCTCACCTGTGTTGCAAAAATATGTGAACTTGACGCAGTATGCAGTTTAGAAGGAATAAGCCTTGCAGAAAGTGAGGGAAAAGATGTTTATTCTGAATCAGGAGTAATAAGTGCAGTACTAGACGCGCCTGTCTACAGAAAATTAAATTTATTTTGCTGGATAGAATAAATGAAAAGATATAAATTTTTAGAGCATACTGCCGACGTGAAATTTCAGGCTTTTGGGAAAACAATTGAAGATGCTTTTAAAAATTCTGCATTTGCATTAAAAGAAACAATTTGCGATGAAACAGAAATAAAAGAAAAAAAGAAGAAAACAATAACTATAAAACAAAAAGATTTGGAATCTTTGCTGTATGGTTTTCTTGAAGAGATTCTTTATCTGCTTGACGCAGAAAATTTTATCATCAGCAGCATTACAAAAATAAAAATTGACAAGAAATTTAATTTGAAAGCAACAATTCTCGGAGATAAAGCATCAGATTATGAATTTACAAATCCTGTCAAGGCAGTTACTTACAACGACATGTTTGTCAGAACAGAAAAAGAGCCTGACAGAAGAAACCCAAACAAAAAAGTTGAGTTCTGGAGAACGCAAGTTGTTCTCGATGTTTAACTGAAACATTCTCGGGAATAATCGTCGTGATAAACTTCTCTTTCATTCACATCTGTCTGAGATTTTTTCCAGTCCCATTTATAAATTCCGAATTTAAAATAATTTCCGACTTTGTCATTGTATCCAATTGAAATATTTTCAAGATGAACAACCTCCGCATTATTTTTCCAGACAAATAATTTTCCATCCCGATTAAAGCCCCAGTGAATAAAAAAAGTCCAGTTTATAAAATGCCCAATATCTTTTTCATATGAACCAAGATTTAATGTTTTGTATTTAAGGGAAGATGCTGAAATGAAATTTTCATCCCACCAATATTGAATTCCCCAATTTCCATTCTGCGTTGCCAAAGCCAAGGGAGGGCTGCGTGTAATCCATTCTCCAATGAGATAGTCATTTGAACCATGCCACTGGCATAATATTTCTGCAGAAGAATCAGGAGCATAACTGTCTGGAATAAAAATTCTAATACTGACATTTTCATTAAAATTATTCTGACATTTTGAATTATCCATGGATTCTGAACGATAAGTCTGTTCGCCATATTTTATGCTGTGTTTAGTTATGAAATTTTCAGGATTTTTGTCGTCAGGAACAATTGCTCTTTCAAAATATTTACCGTCAACGGCAGGAGTTAAAATCCCCCAATTTTCATCATTGAAATTATTGGAAACTGAAAATCCGGATATTGCAGGGGTATAAAAATAAGAGATGAAATAAGTTGTAATGGCTATTAAGAATAATGATGCTAATAAAATTAGGACAAATTTTTTACCCTCCTTTTCAGACATTAAAATATAAAGATAATCAAAAATATAAACTCTTCCTTCTTAGTTTTTTGATGACAGAAATAAGAAAAATTTCGAAAAATATTTATGAAATTCCTAAGGAAGGAATTATGAAAGTTCCTGCGAAAATTTTTGCCAGCGAAAGCATTCTCGAAAATATAAAAAAAGACAAAAGTCTTGAACAAATAAAAAATGTCGCGTGCCTGCCGGGAATAATCAACTATGCAATTGCGCTTCCTGACGCGCATCAGGGTTATGGATTTCCAATCGGCGGAGTCGCTGCATTTGACGTTGACAAAGGAATAATTTCTCCCGGCGGAGTCGGCTATGATATTAATTGTTCTGTGAGATTATTGAAAACAAATTTGACAAAAAAAGATGTTTTGGAAAAACAGAAAGAAGTCGTCGACGCGCTTTACAGAAAAATTCCTTCAGGAGTTGGAAGAGGAAGCAAATACAATATTTCACGAAGCGAATTAAACAAATTGCTTGAAAGCGGAGCAAAATATTTTGTTGATAAAGGACTTGGAGAAAAGGAAGATTATCTGCACATGGAGGAAGAAGGCTGTTTGAAAGATGCAAGGGCAGACAGGGTTTCAGACAGAGCAATAAAAAGAGGAATCGGACAGTTGGGAACTTTGGGAGCAGGAAATCATTTTCTTGAAGTGCAATTTGTTGATGAAATTTTCGACGAGAAAGTTGCAAAAGTTTTGGGGATTAAAAAAGGGCAAGTCACAATAATGATTCATTGCGGTTCAAGAGGACTTGGGCATCAGGTTGCAAGTGATTACATAAAATTAATGGAAGATGAATATGGTTTTGCAAATCTTCCTGACAGAGAATTAATTAATGCTCCGATAAAAAGCAAACTTGGAAAGGATTATTATGCGGCTATGTGCGCGGCTGCAAATTTTGCTTTTGCAAACAAGCAACTTATTACTCACTGGATAAGAGAAGAATTGAAATATATTTTTCCGAAAATAAAAATTGATGTTGTTTATGACATCTGCCATAACATTGCAAAATTTGAAGAGCATGTTATAGACGGAAAAAGCAGGGAAGTTTGCATCCATAGAAAAGGCGCAACAAGAGCGTTCGGACCAGGAAGGAAGGAAATTCCTGAAGATTACAGAAAAATCGGGCAGCCAGTTTTAATTCCCGGAAGCATGGGAACAGCTTCGTATTTGCTGATTGGAACTAAAAAAGCAGAAGAGCTTACTTTCGGTTCTACAGTTCACGGAGCAGGAAGAATCTCGAGCAGAAGCAAAGCGTTGAAAGAACTGAGAGGCGAGGAAATTAAAGCAGAATTAAAAGAAAGAGGAATTGAAGTCCAAGCAGGAAGCATAAAAAGTCTGGCAGAAGAAGCGCCTGAAGCATACAAGGATATCGACGATGTTGTTGAAGTTGTTCATGATTTGGGAATCAGCAAAAAGGTTGCGAGAATGAAGCCGATGGCTGTGGTGAAGGGGTAAATTGTTCCCTTTTGCGTAGTAACAACCACAATATTTAAATACTAGTGCACCGTATGTAAATCATGGTAAAAAGACTGATAAACAAATTGAGAAAGGGAGTTATTTTAGCGACTGCCTGGTTACTTTTTGGAGGATGTCAGAGTCCTTATGAACCTCAGCCTCCTAAGGCAATTGTCTATGCAAACCCTAATTCTGGAGATGCTCCATTAGAAAGCAGAATAACACTTGACGGTGAAGACCCTGACGGAAATATCACAGAATACAAGGTAGAAATAGATGACGGAGCTGACGGAACAATAGAAGAAACAATAACGCAGGATACTCCTATTGACATAACAAGAACATTTAGCGACGGAAATGTAAAAGTATACGGACAATGCACAGATTCTACAGGGTTGAAAAGCAGAAAAGAAGTTTACATAACTCTTTCACCGACAGCAACACCTACTGCCGAGCCTACTCCTGTTCCTTACAGAACAGTTTCAGGAAGATTGCAGGACAATGAAACAGACACAAATCAAGCAGGAGAAGTAAGATTGTACATTGATGATGTATTAAATCAGACAGACAGCGACGGCGGAAACTTTAGTTTTTCAGTTCCTTACAATTCAAATGTAAAATTAAAGGGAGTAATCAAGGACGGAAGCACACAAAAAAGTTATATCAGAACAAAGAATTTAGGAAATGTAACAGAAGATACAGACATAGATTTGAGAGCTGTTCCTTACCCTGATTTTGACACAAATAATGATTCAGTTATAGATGCAACAGATTATGCAAATTTTAGGGCGCATATGAATGAGAATGCAACTTTTTCAAAATGGAATTTAGGAACATTTGACAGGATAAAAATATTCAAACATAATGGAAGCGAAGGAGATTTTAGTGACGGACAAGTCACTCTTATATTAAGCAAGATAACAGATGATAATGATATTGAAAAATTTGTTAATGGATATCAGTTTACTGAAGGAGTTAATATACAAGTAGTAGATGGTTCCCCAACACAAAGTTATGAGGATAATTGCATATATGTTGTTCCAGATGGTTATCCTGGAGGAAATGGCGGAGCAGCAGGATGGACTGGAATAAAAAAATATTCAAATAGAACAATTTATTCTGCTAGAATTGAATATGCTCCCGAGTGCGTTTTACCAAGTAATCCTGTGATTTCACACGAATTCGGGCATGTTTTTGTTGCTCCAGATGGACACTCTAATCTCGCAGATGAATTAACACTTATGAATCAATATAATTTTACAGAAGACACAATTCCATTACCTGCAGATATAAAATCAGGAAAAGTTGTTAATGAAAGCACTTATAATTCTGGTGAAAGATTAGATGATATTTTTGGGGCGAGTTGGTAAATAGTAAATAGGAAAATTTATAAATGTGAAGATGGGAGTATAATAATGGAATATAAAGATGCTAAATATAGCCCAAAAAAAGTGCATTCTTGGAAACCACCTTGTAGTTGTGGTGTTGAATTAGGTGAAGCACTTAAAATTGAAGGAGATTCTGAGATGTATGTGAAAGAAAAAGTGCATTCTTGGAAACCACCTTGTAGTTGTGGTGTTTCTCTCGATGAAGTTGTTGAATAAATGATTTCTCAATTACAAGATTTTGAAAAGCTTCATGCAAGGAAAAGGCTCAAATTTATAAAGATAGATGAAAAATTTTTTGTGTATAATGTCCCAGAAAGTTATCTTCTCCAAATAGATGATTTTACCAAATTTTCTAACGAAATTGTGACAACTACAAATCCTCCAGTTAAAACTCTCATTCTTCATACCACTTATGAATGCAATCTTGGTTGTAATCATTGTTATATCAATGCAGGATCGAAAAAAGATAATGAAATGGACTCTTCAGAATTATCGAAAATTGTTAAAGAGTTTGGAGAAATGGGAGGATTATGTGTAGACTTATCCGGGGGAGAAGCACTTCTTAAAAATAAAATAGAAGATGTTATTAAAACTGCAAGAGAACAAAAATTAAGGACCGTTGTTTTATCAAATGCGGTTAATTTAGACTCAAATCAATTAGAAAATATTTCTCCTTATATAGATGGAATGGCCGTTGGGCTTGATGGTCTTTATAGTTCAAATGATGATATACGTGGAAAAGGTTCATTTGAAAAAACAGTTAAAGGATTAGAGAAGATAGCAGAAACGGGAATTGAGCTTTCATTAACAACATTAATTACTCCCGAAAGTATTCCACAGCTTACTCAGTTTCCAGAATTCATTTCAAAATATGGAGGAAAAAGCTGGAGTTTAGTGATGCCAAGACTCTCGGGGAGATTTATGAAGGAGAAAAGTAAAATTGAAAAAACATATTTATTGTGGGAAGAAGTAAAAAATAAAGGGTTACTTAAAGAATTGCAAATTGAATCAAAAAAATATAATATCTCAGTCGTTCTAGACCATATTTTAGTTCCAGGTGCAAAAAGAAAAATAGAAGAAACATCAAAAAATTTTGTTTATGATATTTACAACAAAGGAAGAGCTTGTTGGGATAACACCATAACAATAATGCCCAATGGAGATGTCAAATGTTGTTTATTTTTTAATGGACAAGTTTATGATAATGTGAAAGGGAAATCATTAAAAGAAGTTTATGAATCTTCAAAGAGAAAAACCGCATTATTACAGTTCAAAAAGTATCCAGTAGATAAATGCCCTTTTGTAGAGAAACATCAGTTAGAATGTTTTGATAAATCCTTAAAATAAAATTTTTTTTCCATTATTTCTTATTTCACAATCTTTCAATGATTTAACCATGTCCATGTGAAGTCTTGACTCAAGTCCAAGGCTCATTGCACCTAATGCAAGATGAAATGTTCCCTTAACTTTCTCATCAATGAAAGAATGTCCAATTAATTTTGCTTTACTGTTTGTTCCTATTCCAAATTCTCCTAGATAGGGTGCTTCATAATCTGTTTCTAATAACTCTTTCAACTTATCTCTTTGGTTAGAATCGTAATCAATAACTTTTCCATCTTTAAACACAAAGAACATTTCCTTAAATCTTGCTGAACCATAAATAAAAGGAATATTAAATTTAATTTGCCCTTCTGTTCTATAAGGATTTATTTCCCAAAAGACTTCACCGTCAGGAACATTAATCTTCCCATTACAATAATGAGGATTTTCAACTATGTTAAATTTCAAATTCGTATCTTGACTTTTAATAGATATTTCTCCAGGTTCAAATTGCGAAGCAAGAGTTTCTTGAATTCTTTTTTGGTCGGTATAATTAATGAAGCAACAATCAAAATATATTTTCCTTAAATTTTTCATAGGTATATTTAACAGACTAGACATATACTCGGAGGGGTAAGGCGTTAATGTCCATTTCAATTCACATCTTTTGTTCATTATTTCTCCTTCTTTTCTTTGTATAGCTATTGCTTCACTTTTTAAAGAATTTTTATATTCGCCCCCGCCTAATTTGAGATATGCTGTTGCTCCATCGATCATTTTATCAAGCCCTTGCAAGGATATTAAATCAGGGAAAGAAGGTCTTGCAAATTCTCTAATTTCGATGTCTCTTTCATGGGCTATTTTTTTAATAGTTTCAAAAAGTTTGTTTGTATGATTTTGGTAATCTATTACTAATACATCGGCAGAAGTTAGTTCCAAAGAGTTTTCTATTAACATATTTGCAAGTTTTTTTTCCATAAAAAATCTAAATTAAAACATTTTTTAAACCTTGCTTTGTTGAGATTTCTATGGAATTAACATTAGCAACACAAGAAGATTTTGAACAATTCCTACCTATAAAAGAAGAGTTTTTTAGAGAATATAATATTTCAAAAAAATCAGAAAAATTTATTTTAGAGGAATTTAAAGAATACCTCCTTAAAGGAGCAATTGTTTTAGCAATTGAAAATAGAGAAATTATTGGATATTTAGCGGGAGAAATTGAAGATACCCCTTATGAAAAATTTGGATATATTTCAGAAGTTTTTGTTAAAAAAGAATATCGTGGAAAAGGCGTTTCTACCAAACTCAAAGATATATTTCTAGAGTTTCTGAGAAAAAAAGGAATAACAATTTGCAGAATTGAAGTTAACCCAGATAATCCCGCACAAGAAGTATATAAAAAGTGGGGATTTAAAATTGATAAATACAGGATGAGTATAAAATTTTAATGAAGAGGAATGGAAATTAGTTTAAGAAAAATAAAAACTTCAGATGCAAAATATATAGCAAAGATTCTTTCAAATAAAGAGGTATTAAAGACACTTGATCCAAAACATCCGTTTCCAGTTCCAATTGATTATGTAAAAAATAAAATTCCTCTTGACAAAGAAAATTGGAAAAAAGGTTCGGCATATAAATTTGTAATTTTGGGGGATGATAAAGTTGTTGGACAAATTAGTCTTTATAATCCAGATAAAAACAAGAAAAGTTATGAAGTAGGTTATTTTATTGGTTATGATTATTGGAATAAAGGAATAACAACTAATGCAGTTAAACAAATTATAGAATTTGGATTTAAAAAATTAAATTTGGAAAAAGTTTGGTCAGTTGTTCCAAAAAGGAATCCTGCTTCTATTAAAGTATTAAAGAAGGCAGGATTTTGAAAAGGTATCTGAGAATAATAAAGAAGTAAGATTAGAAATTAAAAGTGATAATAGATTAAAAATAATTATTCAACAAAAATATTTATAAAACATCTTCTCTTGAATTAGATATGAGAAAAAAAGAGATGATGAAATTATTTTTTACTGCAATTATATTTATATTTTTATCTTCGGCAGTTTTTGCTGCGGCGCCTGCTCCAGGAACATGTGCAATTACTGTAAGAGCAGATTGTCCTGAATCTGTAGGAACAGGAGGAACTCATATTTTGATGGGAGTATCTTCTGCAACAAATGCTCACGGAGAATTTCCTGATACGGAAATATATAGTCACGTTTTATGTTGCGCTTTTGGCGACGGAGTTGGAGAAAGTGAATGTATTGACACAAATACAGTTCTAAAAATTTCTTCTGCAACAAATGCCCATGCTGAATCTCCTTTAGGGACTGCATACAACACTGAGATATGTTATGAAGATTTAGCATGCGAGGATTTTTCAGATGATTGTGGAACAGGAAGTGCAATAAATCATCCCTTAGGAATTGTTTCTCTTTCTGATGTAACAAATGCGCATATTGGAGGAATTAATGATTATGACACAAAGATATGTTGCGGAAGTGGATTATTTGCTGGATGCACCATAACTGATGCTCGATGGAATGTTGCTGAAGCGCAGGAAAATGAAACTGTTTTTCTCAGAGTTAATGGGACTTCACAATGTTCAGGGCAAAGCATCACTTTTAATGTTACTGGAGGAAGCGAAGAAGTTGCAGCTCAGCCCTTGTCTGTTGCTTTTTCAGGAACCAGCGGGCTTGGTTCATGGAAAGCTGAACATCAAACGAAATTATTAATATTTGATGAGGAATATTATTTTGACGCCTTGTTAACAAAGAACCCATTGATTGTTAGAACAAGCGAACTTCCTGAATTAGTTGTCACAGAGAGGGACTGGGGAGCTTTGGAAGATGTTAGCGCATGTGAAGATTATGATAATGAAAATGATTGTGAAAGTGATGTAGTTAATGTTGCTTCAGCAAGCAGTCCTCCTGAAGTTGACTGTGAGAGCGAAGAATTTGCCTGCGGATGCATATGGGAAACGGAAACTGGGACTTGTGATTTTGGTTATACTGAAATTACAGAAGAAACTTGCGGGACTCCTGTTGCAGGGCAAGGATGCAATTATGGATGCACTCTTTGCGATGATGCAACAACAGGACTTTACTGCAATGTTGGTTCAACTTGCCCTGCAGGAGAAACACCAGCAGGAAATGGCGACGATGTTTGTGATTTTGGAGAAGGTTGCTTAAGCGCTGATTGCATTGACGGAGAGCAAGACACATGCGCTTCAGGACTTTATTGTTTAGCAGACAAATGTTCATCTGTAGAAGGCCCTCCACTGACAGTCGGGCAATGTATAATTTCTCAGGAAGTAATACAAGAGTGTGATGAATCAGGAGAAAAAACAGTAAGATTCGTTTCAACATGGACAGGTTCAGAATCAGATCCGAGAAAAGCTGCCTGTGATGAAAAAGAAGGAGAATTCACAGTTAAATGCCCTGCACAAGTTCAGCTTCCATTCTTTGATTACATCGGAATAATTACAACAGTATTGGCAATTGCAGGAATTTATGTTTCAATGGTATTAAGAAAAAGATTTAAAAAATCAAAAGATAAGAAAAATAAAAAATAATTCTGTAAATATTTATAAATAGTTTTTAGCTTATACTAGTGAATAAAGATGGTGAAAATGATTGCTAAAAAGTTTGTATTTTTTGTTTTGATAATTTTTTTGTTTAGTTCTGTTTCTGCATTCACAGTAAAAAATTTTTCAATACAGGATTCTTATCCTGCAGGAAGCGCGATAAAAGGTTGGATTAACATCAGCCTTGAAAATGAACCAATCGGCGCCATAGTAAGCAGTTCGACAGGAGGAGCAATATCTTTGATTGATTTGCTGAAGAAATCTTCCAATAACGGATTTAATTATACCTGCAATCCAGGTTCGTGTAAATTTGATTATGAAACATCAGGAAGCCCTGCAAATCTGAAAACATTTAATCTTGAAGAAGGAGAATCGGCTTTATTTGGATTTGAAATTTTCGGCAATCCTGTTACAAACATAAAAGAGTTCAGATTAAATTTATCAAGCAATAATCCTGAAACAGAAAAATTTCCTTTGTTCATTGACATTTTAGACGACGGCACAGAAGACTGGCAGGCATATAATTCTACCAACGAATTTGGAAGTGAAAACTCAGGATGTTTTGTAAGAATAGACACAGAAGAAGGAGGATTTGGAACTAATGTATTTTGCGAGGAGATTACATTGTCAGAAAGTCCAAAATTAATAGTCGGAGCATATGTGACAGGAAACAGCGGAGCAAATTTCAAGCTGAACATCAGCAAAATAGGAGTAAGCGGGAAAACAGGTTCTTGCACAAAAAGTTTGAGCGGGACAGGAATACAAAGGATGGAATGCAATCCAAAAGATTCCAGTCTGAAAGATTTTTCTGTTAAAAGAGGAGAATCAGGAACTTACTTGGTATGTATAACTCAAACCTCAGGAACTTCTTACACAATTAAATATGAAAGAGAATCACCATGCGGATTTAGCTCGTCGGCAAAAGAAATTCCCCAGGATTTTGATATCTTTGCGCAGCAGAGCAAATATGTTCCAAATATAAAATTCACATTAAACAATGAAGAGCTTGCAAAGGCAGGAAGCAAGATGACAAATATAGAAACAAACCTTACAAAATATATCTTAAATGTATATGGCAATAATTGTGAGAACGGATGCATAATTCCGATAAAAATTTTTGCGGGAGTCACGCAGACGATAGAGATTTCAGGAGCTTCATTTGGATATACAAGCAGCGGAGTTGACGAATATACAGGAATGCCCGGAACAGAAAGATATGACAATATTTATGAGATAGGAAAAACAAACGCAACAGTAAGCTCTGGATTCAAAAAATTGTATATAGATGAGGCAGGATTTACAGCACCAACAGCAAAAGGGAATCATACTTTTTCAGTATCTATCGACGGAGAAAGCATTCTTTCAAAAAATATTTTTGTCAGTGAATCAGTTAACATTCAATCTGTAAATCCAACAACGACTGCGGTTAGATTCCCCACGACATTCAAGATTACAACAACAGGAAAAAATGTAACGGGATACAACTGGGATTTTGGAGATGGATTTTCAACTTCAACTACAGCAAATCAGGCAGTTCATACATACAATGTTTCAGGAAATTATACGCTGAGAGTAACAGCTAACAGCGTTCAGGGAAGTTCGTCTAAAAATTTCAGCATTGATGTTGCTCCTGCTTCAGAAATTGTTCCGACATTAGCCGCTTCTGCAACATTTTATATCGATAATATCAAAGATGAAATAGAAAATTTTTCACAGGCAGAAAAAGCAAGCATTGAATATGCCCTCAATCTTACATTAATTGAAGCAATAGTTAATGAAATAAATGATGACCTTCTTACAGCTGTTTCTGAAAGTGATTTCGAGGCTATACTTACAAAGATACTGGTGATAAATCCGCCGTTGTCAATTGCAAAAACTTCCTCAACTGATGAGATTTTATTTTTTCCCGAGACAAATAATATTGACATTAATGCAGTAAAGGAAATCAGCGGAGGCGAATATACTGCGGGGAAAGAAAGCCAATATGCTGAAGCAGTTTCTGCTTGGTATGCAAACAGCATTACTACAAATATGAAGTTCAGCGAGATAACTCTTATATATGACACATATGACAAGCCATTGAGAGTTTTTGAAATTCGCATATCAAGAACAGGCACAGACCCTGCAAATTTGATAATAAAAAACATGGAAGGCCTTTTCCTTGACAATAGAGATAGTTATTCGGAAAAAGCAGGATACGTTTACAAGAGTTTAAACGGCGAGACACAAGTGATTTTATCAACGACAGAAAATGTTGATTTCATAAATCTGCCGTTGTTTGTTTCACCATCGCTGGATAATTTAGTTTTAGCTGAATGGAGTCCGTTTGAAGAAACAGGGGAATTAAAGAAATGGATTCTTTTTGCC
>JAMCXF010000016.1:5449-5796 GCA_023475035.1 Candidatus Pacearchaeota archaeon | reverse complement strand
GTGGAAGAGATGATTTCATTTGGGAAAAAACCACTTACGCTATTTCCATCCACATTAGTAAATCCAACAACTTTTTCATTAGAAAACATTCCTTCAGAAATGTCACACTTAAGATAATATTTTTTAGCCCCTTTCATTTTAGAATTATTCGAACTTGTTTCCCTTAGTTGCTTCAGGGTTTGAAGTTGTAACATCTCTCTGAATCTGTGCAAAAGGAGGTGTAACAATCAATAAATTTTCTCCAAATCCAGCAATATTTCCCTCAAGAGCTTCTGTTGTCTTTTTGATTTTTGCAACAGCTCTCTTTAATTCAATAGGGTCTTTTTGCTTAAGAGTTTTAATGTCAA
>JAMCXF010000016.1:0-5439 GCA_023475035.1 Candidatus Pacearchaeota archaeon | reverse complement strand
TCTGAAGGAATGTTTTCTAATGAAAAAGTTGTTGGATTTACTAATGTGGATGGAAATAGCGTAAGAGTTTTAATGTCAATTATTGCAATTGTGTATCCTTCTCTCAAAATGTTAAGGATTACATTAACATCATCATATTTTTTTAGAACGAAAAGCTTAACCAAAACTTTGTTGTTTTTTTCTTCTTTTTCAAGGTCAATTTCAAGGTAATCTTCCTGAGAACCTTCACCCTTGCCTTTTAATGCCTTTTTTAATTTGTCAAACATATCAGTGTTAGAAATAGTCTCTTTATAAAGATTTCTGTAATTTTATTTTATATATTCAGAAAATGTATTTTACCGACGATAAATTATTTGCAAATTATTTTTTTCCAGAATTTATCAGTTCTTCCTGCATTTTTCCAAGCTGGTCGTTGATAATTTCTTCCTGCTTGTCAAAAGATTTTATTCTCATTTCAAGAATTTTTTGCTTGTTTTCAAGCTCATCTTTTATTTTTGATTTTTCAGATTTAATCATCAACTGCCCGATTATTTTGAAAACATCGTCGCCAGATTTTTCCAATTCATTCATAGCAGAATTAGTTTCTGCCAGTTCCATCTGAAAAGCCTGTTTTTGCAAAAGTGAATTTTGCAATCTTTGCTCGAGAATCTGCATTTCCTGAATTTTGTTTTCGTTCATTGTAAAAAAATATAATTTTATTCAGCCTTGATTTTTTTTGTCTTGCTTCTTGGCTTGTAAAATATTTTGCTCCCGCAGTATGGACATACAAATCTCTTGTCCAAATTAGTGTTGAGAACTTTTTTCTCGCATTTGAAACATTTGTAATTTACCATGGTATTTTTAATTTTTATTCATTTAAATAATATACGTCGGAAGCGAATTTTTTATCGCACTTTGAGCATTTCCATATTCCTTTTGAAAGTCTCTTGACTCCGATTTTCCCGCAGTAAGGGCATTTCTGCTTTTTTCTCTGCTTTGATTCGATATTTACGAGTTTTACTTTTACAGCTCTTCCGTATCTTGCTCCGAATCTTCCTGCTGATTTTGTTTTTTTTGATTTGCTTGGCATTTTGATTTTTGAATTATTTTAAATGGGGCTGCCCGGATTTGAACCGGGGTCGTCAGGTCCCAAACCTGAAAGGCTACCAGGCTACCCCACAGCCCCCAATACGAATGTGGAGCAATTTTAATTTATAAAGTTATTATTTTTTTGCGGGAGTCGGCGCTGCAGCTTCTGTCTTGGTAGCGTCAGCAGCTTCCTTAGCAGCTTTTTCCTGTTGTAATATTCTGTCTTGTTCTTTCTTTATCTTTGAAAAGTATTCATCAAGTTGTTTCTTTTTTTCAGCAGAAGTTTCTGTCTTTTCTCCAAGAATTTCCTTGTCATATTTTCCTTCTGCAATTTCTTTTTCAACTTCTGCAGCAGGCTTGTTTTCAATTAAAACACCTAGGCTGACACAAGTTCCGGCAATTGTTTTTACTGCTGATTTCAAATCCTTGCAAAGCATGTTTGGAGATTTTGTTTTGGCAATAGAAATTATCTGCTCGATAGAAGCATTCCCCATCAAGACTTTTTTCTGCGCTCCTGAACCTTTTTCAATTTTTAGTTCTCTCTTAACTAATCCCGAAACAGGAGGCGAGAAAACCTTGATATCAAATTCTCTTGTAGCAGGCTCAACATTCAATTCAACAGGAACCTGAATTCCTTCAAAAGATTTTGTTGCTTCATTTACTTTTTGTATGACATTATTTACCGGAATTCCCAAAGGGCCAAGCTTCTGGCTAAGTGCAGGACCTGGCTTCATTGCTCCACCGTCGACAAGTAATTTTATTATCATTGTTCTTCTCCTTCTTCTCTTCGGATAACTTTAACATTATCGAGCTTGACTGTAACTGGCAATGGAACAACAGCTCCAAGCAAGCTTACTACAACTTCTTCTTTTTGTTTGTCTATTCTTATAACTTTCGCTTTTTCTTTCTTGAAAGGCTCTGCGATAAGCTCGACAATGTCTCCTTCCTTGATTGATATTGCAGCAACAGAAGGTTCTATCATATTTTTTATTTCTTCGTAGGAAATTGTCTTCCCAATTATTCCTTTTACATACGGCAAATCAAATGCAGCTTCTTCTGCACTCTCTCTGTCTTCTGCTTCAAGAAGAATATAGCCTCTAAGTCCGTGAGGACGAAGAACTGAAAAAACATTTAAACTTTTTTTCTGAGCTCTGTCAGCAATCATATCGATTACTCTTTCTTCCTTGTTTGTTGTTACTTTTATTATAAATATCATTTAAGCTCCGTCTAAGACTTAATATCTTAGAAAGATGTAATTAGTTTGAAAATAGGGTTTATAAATTTTTTGCGAGAGTTATTTTTTGAAAAAATTATTTTTCTTGTAGTAAAAGTATAGGGAAATTGTCAGGATGGTGAGCCAAATTATTATAAATATGACTTGAGGAAAAATTAATACAAAGAATTGCCAAATATTTTCTAACATAGGTCCTGCTAACATAAACCCAATAAATGAGTTGACAAAAATTATAACAGAGTATATTACTGCAAGGATAGGTAACTCAAAATAAAAAACTTTTTTGGGATTCTTGCTTAGGAGTCTTCGGATTATAAAAAAAATTGCGGGGAACATAAAAGAAGAGATTATTGTTGCAAATTGCAAAGCGGGAATTATAGCAAGCAGTTTTGCATTACCTAATAGTTGGGATAACGTAACAAAAAAGATGATCAAGAAAAAGATAGTTAATGATACTAACAAAGGAATCCAAAAATTTTTCTTATTTAATTTCACCCCATTAATCTTCATTATGAAATATATTTTTTATTATTTAAAAAGGTTTAGAAAGCCCGAATAGGTCGGATGTAATGAAAGGCTTTTTTTGAATTTTGATAAAAAGAGGGATAATCATGAAGATTAAAATAAAAGATTATAGCAGATTCTTGGGAACTTTCTTTAGAACTCCAATAGAAAGAATCAATAAAATTACCAACCCCTTGTTTATGCAATGAAAGAAACATTTGATGAAGTTCACTCGATGAAGGCAAAAACCAATCATCGTAACTTTTTCCATTATTTATGATAGAGTAATCAGCACATATATCTGCTGCTTTATTCAATGCAGGATCTCCAGTGATTATATCAAGTGTGTTTTGTTTTCCTGTTCCAATTTCAGTCCCATCTGCTCCAGGGACATCAAAAAATGTTGTACCCCAAATACCTCTCTGGTTATTAGGAGCTGCTTCAAGATATCTCCAACCATCTGAATAATAACCTTTATCATAAAATATCCATCCCCCAGCAGGCCCATCACCTAAGAGTTCACCCTTAGCAGGTTTGGTTGCATTATATTGCTCTGCTGGAGTGAGTACTCCTAAGATAAGACCTTCGATTTCATTTCCAAATTCTTCTTGCAAAAAACTAACTAATCCTTCGCCATTATTTACTTCTGCATACTCATAGGCTGCTTCTGCAAGCCCAACACAATTAAACCTTTCAGGACCTTTTACTAATGAACCTCGAGCTAATCCAAAAAAAGCTCCTTTAGTCTCAAAGATAGCATAATCTTTACCAACCTGCGCTTCTGCAAATGCGACAATGTCTTCTCTTTGTTTTTGAGTGAGCGTAAAATCTTTTGGTTCTCGCGCTCCCATGTAACTATTAAGACCACTAAAATTAGACACAGGATTAGAATAATTTTTAATAACAAAACCCTCTTCTCCACTTGCTTCGATTATGTTGTATTTTCCAGATTCTTTTACTTCTTTTGTGGCCAGCCCACCAGTGTAGGGTTTTTCTCCAACATAAATTCCTACATGCCCAGGCATCCAATTATCCTTTAATCTCGGATTTCCTGGATCCCAAAAAGCCCCTAAGGAGTATAACAAATCTCCTGGCTGTGGATTCCCTAAATCTTCAGGAATTTCGGCATTAAAACAAGTAATTGCATAATAACTGAAATGGTTTATTTCTGCTGTGATAGTATTATTTTCGATGTCTAAAGAAATTATATTTGCTTCATTCCAATTATGAGAGGATTCATCATAAGAATATAATTTTAAATTTGAATCATCAGAAAGTCCTGCATCGCTCAAAAAAGAATCGTTATAAGGAATTTGAATTGTTAAGTTGTTGAAATTTATACCTTTTGAATCAAGGTAAACAGGAGTTCCAACATAATTTAATCCTGCAGGAAGGACAGGAGGATTATTGACTTCTCCGACAGAGATTGTTGTATCAGATTGCAAAGCTCCAGGAGGAATTGTTAATTTTGTTCCATAAATAAAACTCTCTGGATTTATTATTTCAATTATTCCGCCAATTTCAGCGTCTATTTCCCGAGACTCAACAGGAGTAATTGTTGTTACATAATTATACTTTTTTGTTTCTTCATGGTGAGGAAGAGGGCAAGATGTAAGAAAAGCAGTTAATGACAAAACTTTGATTACATTTCCGATATTTTTAGTTATTTTTGAAATAGATTTTTCTAAACTCATACAAATGAATAAAAAAATCACCTTAAAAAGTTTATGGAATAATCTCGGGCCCGAAATATTTTTCGTAATCAAAATCAGCGATTGAGATGATTTTATCGTCGATTAATTTTTTTATTTCAAGCATTCTTTTTTCCAATTCATCAATTAAATGCTTTATTGTTAAACATATTAATTCATCTCCTTGTTTTGGCCAGAGTTTGGATTTGTTCCAGTATAAACATCTTCCCCCGCACAAATCAAGATAACTGCAGGAATCACAAGGAGAAGAGACGGAAAATTTTTTCAAATTTTCAGGAATTGAATTTTTTATGTCGCCTGCGTAAAAATCTTTGATACAATTCATTATAGGACAAGCAACGATTTTTCCGCTCTGCGTTATTGCATATCCTGAATGTCCTGCGCCGCAGCGCAGTTTTGTTTTTTCATTTTTCAAGATACTTTCAGAAATTCCAAGAAAAGGATATAATTTCAAAACGTTCCCTCTTTTCATTTCATCAATCCAAAAATCAATTAGTTTTGAAACTGATTTATTGTATTTTTCTACGAATTCAGAAAATTTATTTTGGTCAAAATCAAACTTATAGAATCCTGCATCTAGTTGCCAGTGAACAGAATCAAATCCAGAATTTATTAAAAATAAAACCTGTTCGTATAAATCGGGGAAATCCTGCGAGATTGTCATTCTTGCAATTAATTCTCCGTCATAACCTTGTTCCCTGATTTTTTTTATGTTGCTAATTATTTTATCATAAGTTCCTTCGCCGCGATTAAAATCAGTTCGTTCTTTATTTCCGTCGAGAGAAATCAAAATTTTTCCAATTTTTTTTATGTATTCAAAAGAGAGTTCATCAAGAAGTTTTCCATTTGTCTGCATTCTGAAAGGAACATTAATCTCATCAATTATTTTTTTAATTTTTTGAAATAGATTTTTCTAAACTC
>JAMCXF010000003.1 GCA_023475035.1 Candidatus Pacearchaeota archaeon | reverse complement strand
ATTAATGAAAAAAAATAAAGTTGAAATGGGAAAAGATGATTTGTCTCCTGAAGCAGAGAAAAAGCTTGGAGAATTATATCCTGACACAGTTGTTTTTGTCCACGACTGGCCATTAAGTGGAAAGCCATTTTATATTATGCCTAAAGGAAAAAATCTCTCTTGCGGTTTTGACGCTATTTACAAGGGAATGGAAATTGTTTCTGGCGGGCAGAGAGTTCATATCCCTGAACTTCTTACAGAAAGATTAAAAGCAAAAGGGCTTAATCCTAAAAATTTTAAATCTTACATCGACAGTTTCAGATACGGAGCTCCGCCTCACGCCGGCTGGGGAATGGGACTTGAAAGAATAACAATGTTAATGCTCGGTTTGGAAAACATTAGAGAAACTGTTTTGTTCCCGAGAGACCGAACGAGGCTTACTCCGTAGCAATAAATTAATAAAGGCAATTTTTTTAACTGTAATATGAAGTTATTAGAAAGACCTTTCTTGAACGTGAATTCTAATTCTAATAATTGCAATAATAATTTAAATAATAACTAAGAGAGTTCATACTTTCTTGGGTTTTTTCTATGATTGAAATAAATTTGAGAGATGCTTTAAATGGAAGGCAGTTTTATGTAGCTGAGCTGAGCGAGAAGTTTGGAATTGAAATCCGTGCTGTCAGACATGACGTCGCAACTGATACTTGTTTTGAAAAAGCAGAGCTTCTTGGCTGGCCTGCAGACAGAATTGTTAAGGCAATTTTTGTTCACAAAGACGAAGATTTTTACGGATTTGTTTTTCCTGAGCTTGGAAAAGAATCTCCACGACATTTGGATATTAAAGAAACATTACCGAAGGTGATTGATGTTTCAAAAAAGCAGGCAAAGGATTTCAGAAATTCATATTGTCCTGATGGAATGGAATATGGAACGTGCACTCCTTTTGTTTTGGAAGATTCATTCAGCGAGAGAAAAATAAAAAAACTAAGAAAAATTTTCATTCATGAAATGAATTATCAGGAAAGTTCTTTAGCCGACATCTCCATCGGAGGTTTTGGCGAAAATGCACATAAAACTTCGCTTCATATTGGTTATAGCGATATTTATAAAATATTAAAAGAAAATTTTGGAGACAGAATAGTTAAAACAAATCTTTTTGACAATATTTAAAAGATTTGAATTATTGATTAAAATATGAAATTTATCTCTATACAAGAAGCAATGGAAAAGGGTTCGGGAAAAGTAGCTGTGCGAGGATGGATTTACAGAGAAAGGGGAAGCAATAAATTCAAATTTATCGTTCTTAGAGATTCAACAAATATTATTCAGGTTGTTTTACCGAGAGAAAACTTTGAGAAGCAATGGGAAGACATAGACAGTTTGCTTATGGAAAGTTCTTTGGAAATTGAAGGTGAAATAAAAAAAGACGAGAGAGCTCCTACTGGTTTTGAAATCAAGGCTGAAAAAATAAACATTGTTCACAAGGCAGAAGATTTTCCAATCAAGAAAGATTTGAACGAGGAACTTTTGGGGGACAGACGACATCTTTGGCTTAGAAGCAGGAAGATGACTGCTATTTTGAAAATCCGTTCCACTGTTTTGCAGGCAATGAGAGAACACTGGACAAAAAAAGGTTTTTACGAATATCACAGTCCTGAAATTATGAGCATGCAATGTGAGGGAGGTTCAACTTTATTCAAGATTGATTATTTTGGAAAGCCTGCTTATCTAAGTCAGACATGGCAGTTGCACGCAGAACCTGCAATTTTTGCTTTGGAAAAAATATTCACTATTCAGCCAGCATTCCGAGCTGAAAGATCAAAAACTTCGAGACATTTGGCTGAACTTTGGATGGCAGAAATGGAAGCTGCGTGGTGGGCATTTGAAGATTTGCAGAATGATGCCGAAGAACTTGTCAAGGACATAGTGAAAAAAGTTTTGGAAAACAATAAATCTGAACTTGAAATTTTGGAAAGAGACACAAGCAAATTAAAACCTGTTTTAACTAAAAAATTCCCAAGAATTACTTATACTGAAGCCTTGAAACTTCTCAAAGACAAAAAGAAAATCAGCATAAAATGGGGGAAGGATTTGAGGACAATTGAGGAAGACAAACTTTCAGAATTATTTGACACTCCTATTATAGTAACAGAATATCCTAAAGAGATTAAAGCTTTCTATATGAAAGAACCAGCAAAAAATCCGAAAGAAGGAAAAGTTGTTCTTGGTTTTGATATGATTGGGCCAGAAGGTTATGGAGAATTAATCGGTGGTTCCCAAAGAGAAGAAGATATAGACAAAATTAAAGCGAACCTGAAAAAGCAGGGCGAAGATTGTGCTAAATATGATTTTTATTTAGACACAAGAAGATATGGCAGTGTTCCTCACGGAGGATTTGGAATGGGCGTTGAAAGAATTATTTCCTGGATTTGCGGTTTGACAACGATAAAAGATGCAATTGCTTTCCCAAGAACTGCAACCAGACTGAATCCTTAGATATATACTACTTTAGAAGAGTAATATTTATATAGAAGATTATTTTCTATTTTAACCATGGCAATTGAAGATATATTAAAACCTGAATTTATCTGGTTCAGAGAATTAACTGATTCTGAGAAAAAAGTAATAAAAGATTCTGGAGAATATCCGATATTCGAGGTGATTAATGGTATTCCTGATAAAGAAATTATCACAGAAATTTACAAATCTATGAGAGTAAAAGATGAATTTCAATCGATGTACAATCATACACAGGAAGGATGGGTAGCTTTTTTTAAGAAATGTTTTTGCGAACATCATTGCATTGACATATCGGAATTGGAAAACTCTAACAGTTTAATATCGGAAGAAATAAATGAGTACCTTAATTCAGCACTCCCTGAAAAATTCAAGCTTTATTATTCTGTAAAACATAGAAATGAAATGCTTTTCACGCGCTTCAGTGAGAACAGAGAAATTTTTTTCTTTAATGTTGATTATCGTTTAAGAAAGAATAACTAAATTTTTATACTATTGATTGTCTCTTTTAAAATGAAAAAAATTATTGCATCGGGGCCAGTAATTGTCGACGGCGGGAGATTGTTAATCATCAAAGATGACAAGGATAATTTCTATAAACTTCCTGGAGGAACCGTCGACGGAAAAGACAGTCTGGAAGAAACTTGTTTACGAGAGCTTGAAGAAGAAACAGGATACAAGGGAAGAATAATAAAAAAATTGCATACAATCAAATTAAACAAAAATCCCAAAACAGGAGAGAAAATGGAAATTGAATTAAATCATTACAAATGCGAATTAATTACGAAGCCAGAAAATTACGAACCTTTCAAACATCACGGGCATAAAGTTGAATGGGTTTATCTTTACAAATTAGTTGAAGGACAGTATCCTATTGCGCCAAATATTTATCATCTGATTTTGAAAGGTGACATTAACGCAGACATAGAATAATTTTTTCTGACAAATTTTCCGTCGATATTTTTACTTTTTTGGTGAAAAATTATTCTTCCTGCAAAATTTTTTGAAAAAATAAAATCTCCGATACATTTTTAAATATCTAATATTTCATATTACCAAGAAAAAATGGTGACGAAGATGAAAAAAGGGGACGGAAAAAAACGTTTTGTTCACGAATTTGCTATTCTTGCGATATTAGTTGTTTCTGTCGGAATTCTATTTTTTTACTCAAGCATAAACTTTACGGGATTTGCTGTTTTTTCAGAATATGAAAATCAGACAAGTTGTGAAGCTGCAGGATACACATGGGAAGATATAACAGAACAAAATACAAGTTGTGTTCAATGTGAAACTGGTTGCGTCCAATCTTATACTGAAACATTATGCGCAGAAGGATGTCAGCAAACTTGCGATGTAAATGCCACAGGTTGCATAGTTTGTGAAACTGGTTGCGTCCAATCTTATACTGAAACATTATGCGCAGAAGGATGTCAGCAAACTTGTGAAGAAATAGTAACTGGCGGACAATGTGTAGGAGATGTTTGTGATGCAGAACATTTAAGTTTATGTTTAGATGAAACTGCTTGTACTGGTGCAAGTGGTTATTGGTATGATGATGCTTGTAACGCTGAAGAACAATGTGTTCCTGAAACCTGTGAATCATTAGATGCTTGTGGAAGTGTTGATGATGAATGTGGAGGAACATTGGAATGCGGAGCTTGTGATGAAACAACTTCTAGTTCTGATGAAGAAACAGACAATGAAGAAATTCGCAGCACTACTATTATAAGCACTAATCCTGCATCTACAACTTCAGCTTGTGTTCAAGATTGGCAATGTGGAGAATGGCAGGAATGTATTGAAGGCACACAAGTAAGAGTTTGTACTGATATTAATGAATGTGGTTCTGAAGAGGGAATACCAGCAACTTCTCAAGCGTGTACTGTCCCTATTGTTGAAACCTGTGAAGATGGTGTACAAAATCAAGATGAAACAGGAGTTGATTGCGGTGGTAGCACTTGTAATCAATGTAGCATATTAGCTTTAATGGGTAACTCTATTGCTGGAACAGGAAAGTTTATTTTTGAAGGAATGTTTGGAAATGTGACTAAATCAGTAATTTCAATATCTGTATTAGTCTTCATAATTGCAGGAGCTGTATTTGGATTCTTCTTTTTCAAGAAGAAAAAGAATCCTCTTCAGTTAATAAGCGGGCTATTCAAGTTCAAAAATAAGAAAGTTGATGTTTCTAAGCTTGAGACTTACTAAATAGGATAGTAATCTTTTAAAACTATTTTTTCGTTCTATGTCTATGAATTTTGGCGAGATTGAACTGAAATGGCTTGGACATTCGGGGTTTTTAATAAAGAATCATAAGACGATTTATATCGATCCTTATAACATTAAGGCAGATTCTGAGAAGGCAGATATAATCTTGATTACACACAGCCATTATGACCATTGTAGTATTGCAGATATCAAGAATATTATCAAGGATGGAACAAAAATCCTTCTTACTGCAGATTGTCAGAGCAAAATGACTCGGTTTGACATCCCTATAGATATGCAGATTATCGAGCCAAATCAGGAATTATCTTTCGGAGAAATAAAAATTTCAACACTTTCCTCTTACAACATTGAAAAGCCATTTCATCAAAAAACTGAAGGATGGGTTGGTTATTTGATAAAAATAAATGGGGTTATTATTTATCATGCAGGAGATACTGACTTTATCCCTGAAATGCAGAAATTAACCGGATATAAGCAGCCAGACAAACAATTTATTGCCCTTCTGCCTATTGGAGGAAGATTTACTATGAATGCAGAAGAAGCCGCAGAAGCGGCTAAATTAATCCAGCCAACACTTGCAATACCAATTCATTATGGAAGCATTATAGGGGCGAGAGAAGACGCTGAAGAATTTGCAAAACTATGCAGGGAAAAAGGGATTGAAGTTAAAATTCTGGACAAAGAGTAGCGACGATGATTGATTCATTTAATAAACGCAAATCTGATGTTCTTTCTAAACTGGACAAATCGCATATTGGGAGTTGGGATGAAAAAATCGCTGGACTTTGTGATAAGATAAATTCTTTGGAAAATTATTATACTACTTCTTCTTGCAGCGGGAGAGTTGTTTTAATTATTGATGCCGAGAAAAAAGGAAAGGATTTGTTTGTTTTTGTGAGTCACGACAAGATTTCTTTTGATGAATTGAAAGAAAATTTAGAATTGGGATTAAAGAAAAATAAGAAAATTAAATTTAAATTAGAACCTTGCATACTTCATATTGCCTGCAAAACTTTGGAAGACGCAGAGAAACTTTACGAGAAAGGAAAACTTGCAGGATGGAAAAAATCAGGAATTATCGGAATGAAAAATGGAATAACTGTTGAACTTAACAGCACAGAGAAACTGGAATTCCCAATTATTCAAAATAAAAAAATTTTAGTAAGCGATGATTTTTTGAAAATTGTCGTCGACGAAGCGAATAAGAAGTTGGAGAAAGTTTGGGGGAAAGTGGAGAAGTTGGAGAAATTAATTTGATACTTGTTCCCGCCCACCCGCCCGAGGGGAAAATTTATTAATTCCCTCTATTTTTAATTAAAATGGCTCAAACAATAAAAGAAGGAACTGGTAAAAAATTCTTTTGTAAAATTGGATTACATCGGTGGGGAAGATGGTTAAGGCATTCTATTATGAGTTCAAGTTGTATTGACGTAGAAAGAAAATGTAAAAAATGTGGACAGATTAAAAGAAAAACTATCCCAAGAGATTTTGAATTTGGATATAAAGAT
>JAMCXF010000039.1 GCA_023475035.1 Candidatus Pacearchaeota archaeon | reverse complement strand
ATTTTGGAAGAGCAGATTGTTGATTCGTTAGTCAATCTTAAATCAGATTTAATTTCTATCGGACAATCAAAAGGAAAGTTTGGCGGAGGAAAAAGAAGAGCTTGGAAACAGACACAAAGAAAAACAATGGAAGGAAATGTTCCTAAATTTGCAACTTTAGCTGTGATTGGCGACGAGAATGGACATATCGGAGTCAGCATGGGAAAAGCAAAAGAAACTCTTCCTGCCAGAGACAAGGCGATAAGAAAAGCAAAATTGAATATCATGAAAATCGGAAGAGGATGCGCCAGTTTTGACTGCGCCTGCGACGAACCTCATACAATTCCTTACAAAGTAGAAGGAAAATCAGGAAGTGTTAGAGTAACATTGATTCCAGCACCTCAAGGAACAGGACTTGTCGTAGCAAATGAATTAAAAAAAGTATTAAAGCTTGCAGGAATAAAAGATGTTTACAGCAAAACATTCGGATACCAAAGAACAACATTCAATCTTGTTCAGGCAACAATAGATGCTTTAAGAAAAACACATATGGAGAATAGAAAATGATAGCAGTAATCAGAATACATGGAGAAGTAAAAATAAGACAAGTAATAGTTGATACTTTGAACAGATTAAATTTGAAGAAAAAATATACCTGCGTTGTTTTTGAAAAACCAAATGCAATAGAAATGGGAATGATTGAGAAAGTAAAAGATTTTGTAGCATACGGAGAAATAGACAAAGATACTTATAAGAAATTAGTTGAAGCTAGAGGAAAACAGGGAACAAAGTTTTTCAGACTTCACCCGCCGAGAGGGGGAATTGACAGCAAGAAACATTTTGGCGTCGACAAAGGAGTTTTGGGAAATAATGGAAATGAGATAAGTAAATTACTATTGAGGATGTTATAATGACAATAGAAAAAATTTTAGATTTAGAAAAAATGCCAAAAGAATGGAAAGATAATATAGCAGATGGGTGTTTTACAATGTTAATGCAGAGTTTAGAAGATTCTCTATGGGCAATTAACATAGCTGATGATGATATTTCGAATGAAGGATATAACCTATGTAAAAACAATTTAATTAATCTGAATTTATGGAATGAAGAATATGATTTATTATTTTCAAAAGCAAAGAAAAAAGAATTAGATTGTAATTATGTTCATGATTTTATTTTACAAGAAAAAAATAAATATAAAATAATAGCAAAATAAAATGGCAATTAAAACACACAAACGAAGAAAATCATCAAGAATGCACGGGCACGGAAGAGGAAGTCATGGCTGGGGCGAGAGAAAGAAACACAAGAAGTCAGGACACCGAGGAGGAAAAGGAATGGCTGGAAGCGGTAAAAGAGCTGACCAGAAAAAAACTCTTGTTCAAAAATTATACGGAAATGCATATTTCGGAAAACAGGGAATAACAAGCAGAGGAACAGAAAGAAACACAAGACAGAGAATCAATATTGAAACAATAGAAAAAAATCTTGAAACTTACGGAAAGAAAGACGGAGACAAATGGATAATCAGTTTAGAAAATTATAAGATTCTCGGAAATGGAGAAGTCAAGAATAAATTAGTTATCAAGGCGAAAGAAGCATCAAAAACAGCGTTGGAAAAAGTGAAAAAGGCTGGCGGTGAAATTAAGCTGAAGGAATAATTAATTCTAAATTCTGACAAACTTTAAAAACTATTTTTCTCTCTATTTTTTATGGATTTCAGGAAGATATTTCAGTTTATTCCAGAGGTTAGAAAACCAGAAGAAAAGAAGCTTAGCTTTAATGTAAAGTTAAAATGGACGCTGATAGTTCTTGCTTCGTTTTTTATTCTTGCAAATGTTCCGCTTTTCGGACTTTCAAATAATGCCCTAGAGAGATTCAAATATTTAGCTATAATTTTAGGAACTGATTTTGGTTCAATTATTTCACTTGGTATCGGGCCGATTGTTATGGCGTCGGTTATTTTGCAGCTGCTTACAGGAAGTGGGATATTGCATATCGACACAACAAATCCAGAAGGAAGAAAATTTTTCCAGGGAATTCAAAGATTACTGACATTTTTCTTCATAGTATTTGAAGCAATGATTTATGTTTTAATGCAGGGGCTTCAGGCAGCGCCAGGACTTGCTCCGTTGCTGATTTTGCAGTTAATCCTCGGTGGATTGGCAATTTTCTACATGGATGATTTGACAACAAAATGGGGATTTGGTTCAGGAGTAAGTTTGTTTATTGGAGCAGGAGCCTCTTGGCAGCTGATAACAAGCGCATTCCAGTTCATGAACCAGCAGGGAAGAAATTGCCTTCTTGATTTCACAAATACGGCATGCCCTGGAAAAGTATTCGTCGTCGTACAGGCAATTATCAACAAATATCCGATAGAATTAATTTCTGCAGCAGGAGCAATTATTGTAACTGCTTTGATTTTCATGATAGTAATCTGGGTGCAATCACTCAAAGTTGAAGTTCCATTATCTTACGGAAGATTGAGAGGATATTCTGTAAAGTGGCCGTTGGCTTTTTTCTATACTTCAAACATGCCGGTTATTTTGACTGCTGCATTGCTGGTAAGTTTTCAGGTTTTTGGAGGAGTCATTGAAACAGCAGCTGCACCTTGTTTGATTGAAGGAGGAGAATGCGCAGGACTTGCAAAAATTGCTTCGTCTCTTGGATTTTTAGGGCATTTTGTCAACGGACAGCCAGTTTCAGGACTTGCATTCTGGATGGGTTCAAGCAATCTTCTTGAATTGACAATCAGAGGAGGTTTCTTGCCGAGATATCTTCTGCAGGGACTGACTCATGTTTTGTTTTATGTTTTGTTATCAACAATATTTTCAGTTTTCTGGGTAAAAACTTCAGGAATGGACGCGAAAACACAAGCGCATAAAATCGCAGCTTCAGGTTTGCAGATTGCGGGATTCAGACAAGATGAAAGAGTTCTTGAAAGCATTCTTGAAAGGTACATTATGCCGTTGACAGTAATGGGAGGAATTGCAATAGGAATTTTAGCGTCGATAACAAACCTGATGGGAGCGTTGATTTCAGGAACAGCAATTCTTTTAGTCATCATGATATTTTTCCAGTTTTACCAGAATATTGTTCAGCAGCACCAAACAGACATGAATCCTGCATTCAGGAAATTCATGAAATAAAGAAAGACCGAAGGTCTTTCATTATCAAACTTGCCCCTTGAATTTGGGTCACGCCTGATAAATTTAAAAACAAAATTAATTTTAACAGAATATGACAGATGAGATAATCCAAGACAAAAAAGAAGAAACTGTTAATTTGGAAAAAGACAAAGAAGCATCAATTCCAATCAAAGATAAAGAAGGAAAGAAAAAAGATGGGAGTTTTTTCCCGATTGTTTTAGTATCAATTGCATCTCTATTGATTGCAATAGGCTGGGATAAAATTGCCGTGATAAAAGATTCGGTTCATGCAGTTTTGGATCCAAGCGCAGGATGGTTGTTAAACTTAAATGTTGAAGTCGGAATGATTATTATTGTCGCGATTATCACCTTGTTGACTACTTTAGTTCAGAAATATACAACAGACCAGAAAGCATTAAGAGAGTTAAAAGAAGAACAGAAAATACTTCAGGCAGAGATGAAAAAATATGAGAATCATCCTGAAAAAATCGCGGAATTGTCAAAGCAGCAGTTCAAATTCATACCAAAAACATTCAAGCTTACAAGCAGGTATATCTTGTTTACAGGTATTCCTTTTATCCTCTTTTTCAGATGGTTTAATGACTATTTTCTTGCATTAGAACAATCATTGGGGGAGACAGTTTTATTCTTCGGATTTTTTAACTGGTTTTGGTTTTACTTTATTGCAACAATGGTGTTCAGCAGCATTCTAAGGAAAGTTTTAAAAGTCGTTTAATAATTCTATTTTTATGGAAGAACAAGAAAATCAGCAAGAACTTTTATTCAAGTTTAGCATGTATGAAAGGCAGATAAGAGAACTGCAGCAGCAGATAGAAGCAATCAGCAGAGGAATAGTTGAACTTGATTCTCTTAATCTTGGATTAGACGAACTTGTTGGGGCAGAAGGCAAGGAAATTTATGCTCCGATGGGAAAAGGAATTTTCGTGAAGGCAAAATTGATTTCTGAAGAACTTAATGTTGATATTGGAAACGGGAACATTGTAAAGAAAAGCATTCCTGCAACAAAGGAATTAATCGGGGAACAAATCACAAAATTAGGGCAAGTAAAAAAAGAGCTTGAAAATAATCTTGAACAATTAGGAAACGAAATCACAGAAATGATGAATGATGCTCAGGCACATGAACACGCACACCACCATTGCGGATGTGAAGAAGACGGCGAATGCAACTGCGGGCATAATCATGAAGAGTGTGAATGTAAAGAGGAAGATTAAGTCATCTTTCTCACAAACTTCTCATACTTCATCAAACCAAATTCAGTCACAATTCCTGAAATATATTTTTTAGGGACAAACTCAAATGAAGGATTTTTTATCTTGATATTTTTAGGGGCTTTGTTCCAGACTTCATTCAAACTTCTTTGTTCTATCGGAACTTTCTTTTTTGTAAATTTCCAAGAATCAGCGACGATATAAAAAGGAATTTTATGATTGTGAGCGAGTTCTGCGACTAGCCCGCTTCCGATTTTATTTATTATCCCCTTTGGAAGAAGCGCGTCTGCTCCGAGAAAAATTTTGTTTGCATAAATTTTGTCCCTTTTGTTTTCTTTTTCAATTGCAAGAGCAACAGCAGAATCAACGAACATCGTCACTTTTATTCCTGCTTTTCTCAATTCATTTGCAGTTTTTCTTCCCTGAAACAACGGGCGTGTTTCTGTATTGTAAACCTGAAATTTTTTTCCGTGTTTTTTTGCGTAAATCAGCGCATTGGAAACATTTGTCGAATGACAATGCGTGAAGATAACATCATTATTTTTTATTAATTTCAAAATGGAAATGTTTATTTTATTCTGCGCAGAATCAAAATGCTCCAAAATTTCCTGATAAGGTTTTTTTTCTGCGAGTTCCAGAACTTTTTCCATCATAGGTTCTGTCGGACGAAGAGATTTAAGCTTTTGAATTGACGATTTTGTGGGAATTAAAGAATAAGCAAATAAGGCAGCCTTGGCGATATTTCTCGCCCCCTGAATTTTTATTTTTTTTATATCGTCGGCTATCTTGTCAAACCTCTTCTTGCTCATCAATAAAAAAGAATATGAAAGTTTAAAAAATCTCTTTTTCTTTAAAGAATAATGTTAGAGTCACTTATTAACCCAAAAAGAGCTGAGAAAGGGCCCTGGAAAATGTTTTTCATAGGGCTTTTGTATGCATCGCTTTCATTATTGCTCGTTCATTTTTTATTTTCAAATGATTCAGTGCTGTCAAAATTTTCAGGACTAATGGTAGTTCTTTTCTGTGTGATGTTTTCACTCCCATTTATTTATTACACAATCAAAAATGAAGAAGTTGAAGACGAGGAAGTTGAGGGAATTCTCGGAGTCTGGAAAACACACGGAGATGCAATTTCCGCATTCATGTGGCTTTTCTTTGGATTTATTGTGGCTTTTGCCGTCTGGTATATAGTCCTGCAGAATACAGATTTGCTTAATGCCCAGATAGAAACATATTGCAGTATCAACAGTCCTGGAAGTGTGCAGGATTGCGTTTCTGAATATTCATTCACGAGCAAAGTAATTTCAACAAGCGCATTAAGTCCAAGCTCCAGATTTTTGTCAATAATAGGAAATAATTTCGGCGTAATGATTTTTACATTGATATTCTCTTTAATCTTCGGAGCAGGTGCAATTTTTGTTCTTGCCTGGAATGCAAGTGTTATTTCTGCAGCAATAGGAATTTTTACAAGATATAATATAAGTGAAATTCCCGTCGGGCTTTTGAGATATATGATTCACGGATTTCCTGAAATTGCGGCATATTTTATAACTGCTCTAGCAGGAGGAATTTTCGGAGTTGGAGTCATAAGGCACGGAATCACAAACAAAAAATTCATGCATATTGCGTTGAATGTAATAATCCTGATAGCAAGCGCATTGGTTATTTTAATAATCGCGGCAATTATTGAAGTATACTTTACGCCATTATTGTTTCAGTGATACATAATATTTAAATAGGATTTTTAGCTCTCTTTTTTAACGTGGGAATACAAGGCGAATTAAAAGAGTCTGTAACAGAAATAGCAAAAAGAAAGAAAGATATAGTTAATTTTTTCAAGAAAAAAGCAGACTGGATTTTTTATGGCATTCTTGCAATTATAATATCAATAAGTGTCTACATCAGAACTCGCCCAATACCAAAGCTTAAAGATGTAACAACAGGCACATGGACTTTGGGTCCGGATTTAGATCCTTTCTTATTCTTGCGATGGGCAAAATATATTGCTGAAAACGGGAAGTTATTTTTAATTGATACAATGAGGTCTGTCCCTTTGGCAGACATTTGTTCAGGAGAAGCATGCAATCCAGTAAATACTGCTTTTGAAATGAAATTTCTTTCTTATATGATTGCTTGGCTGAGCAAATTCTTGGATATTTTCAGCAATGAGTCTACAGTAACTTATGCTGCAATAATTTTTCCAGTAATTATGGCTGTTCTTACAGGAGTTGCCTTTTTCCTTTTTGCAAGAAAAGTATTTTACAAAGAAGACAGAAAAGTTGCTAATATAATTGCATTAATTGCAACAGCTTTTTTTGTTCTCATTCCCTCACTGTTACCGAGAAGCATTGCAGGAATTCCTGAAAAAGAATCAGCAGCTTTCTTTTTTATCTTCCTGGGATTTTATTTTTTCCTTGAAGCATTTACTTCTGAAAAATTAAAGAAAGGAATTATTTTTTCTGTTCTTGCAGGAGTATCAACTGGCTTGTTAGGATTAGTGTGGGGCGGAGTTGACTTTTTATTTTTGGGGATCGCAGGATGTGTTTTGTTTTCTTTCCTGTTAGGAAAAATTGATGAAAAAAGATTTTACTTATTTGGAATATGGCTTATTAGTTTTATACTGGTGGCTATGCCCTTTTCAATAAGATACAGCCTTGAAAATTTAATAAGCTCTAGTTCAACGTCTTTGCTTTTCGTTGTTTTCTTTATCCTTGCAACAGATTTCTTATTGTTCAAGAAAAGAATTTTTAAGATAGATGAAAAAATAAAAAAGAAAATTAAATTACCTGAGCCAGTTATATCTTTTTCAATTGCAATAATAATAGGAATAATATTCTCTTTTATCTTTTTGGGGGGATCGGTTATTCATGTAGCGCAAGATATAATTTCTGCAACGATAAATCCGATTTCTCAGGGAAGGTTCAGTGTTACAGTTGCAGAAAACAAACCTTCTTATTTTATCAATGACTGGGTAAGCGATTTCGGGCCTGTAGTTTTCAATATTCCATTATATTTCTGGATGATGATTTTAGGAGCCATATTTTTATTTGGTTTCTTGATAAAATCCTTGCACAAAAAAGAAAAGATGATTTTAATCGGAAGCTATTCTATTATGCTGATATGTTTAATATTTAGCAAATATTCTTCTTCAAGCATACTTAACGGAGAAAGCCCATTAAGTCTAATCATTTATTTTGGAGGAGTGTTATTGTTTTTGGGGAGTTTTGGTTATATCTATTACAGAAGACATAAGTCAGAAAATTTTTCTGCATTCAAAGAATTTGATTTTTCATATATTTTGTATTTTGTAATCTTAACATTAGCAATAATAAGCGCAAGAGGTGCAGTAAGATTGATAATGGTATTGGGGGCAGTCAGTCCAATTGCAGTAGCTTTTTTGATTGTAAAAAATTTTCAAAAGTATCTTACAGAAAAAGAAGATATGAAAAAATTGCTGACAGGAGTTTTTGTTTTAGTTTTGATAGTTTCTTCTTTATTCACTTTGTGGGCTTATTACAGCAATGATAAAAGTATCGCAGAAAATTATGCTCCTGGAATGTATCAATGGCAGTGGCAAAAAGCAATGGCATGGGTCAGAGATAATACTCCTGCAGATGCAGTATTTGCGCATTGGTGGGATTACGGATACTGGGTGCAGTCTCTTGGAGAAAGAGCGACAATTCTCGATGGAGGCAATGCAATTGGTTACTGGAATTATTTCATGGGGAGACATGTTCTTACAGGAGACAATGAAAGAACAGCGTTAGAATTTCTTTATGCTCACAATGGAACGCATTTACTCATTGATTCCACAGAAATAGGAAAATATGGAGCTTTTGCAAGCATAGGTTCAAATGCGGATTATGACAGATACTCTTGGATTCAGACAATATTTATGGATAAGCAACAGACACAAGAGACTAGCAATGAAACAGTGTATGTTTATCCCGTAAATACAATTACAGACGAAGATATTATCATAAATGAAAATGGCGAAGAAATTTTACTTCCAGGTAAAAAAACAGGAATTGTTGCAATACTTATAAAAGAAAGTAAAGACCAAATCACACAACCATTATGTTATTTTATTTATAATGGGCAGCAATATAGAGCTCCTTTAAAATCAATTTACATAAAAGGAAAATTATATGAGTTCAGCAACGGAATAGACGCCGGAATTTTTGTTTTCCCATCAGTTGAGTTTTCAGAAAATGGCCAGATGGGAATAAATGACAAGGGAGCTGCATTATATTTAAGTCCAAGAGTAATTCATTCTCAATTAGCAAAATTATACTTGTTTAATGAAAGGTCAAATTATTTCAAATTAGCGCACACAGAAGAGAATCTTATCATAGAGGAACTTAAAAAACAAGGAGCAATTTATGGGGATTTTGTTTATTATCAGGGATTTCAGGGCCCTATAAAAATCTGGGAAGTTAGTTATCCTGCTGATATAAGACTTAATGAAGAATATTTGGAAACAGAATATCCTGCAGAATTAGAAACACTTATCCCAGGAGGATATTAATGAACTTGATTTTGTTTATTCCTCTTCTGTTCAGTTTTTTTGTAGGATTATTTCTTATGCCTTTCTGGATTAACAAAGCGAAAGAAATCGGATTAGTATGGGAAGACATGAATAAACCAGAACATCCAAAAAATGTTGCTGGCTCTGGAGGAGTTGGAGTTTTTTTAGCATTTATAATCGGAACAATGAGTTATATTGCAATAAAAACTTTTTATTTTAATTCAGCAGATAATCTGATAGAAATTTTTGCATCATTAAGCGTAATTTTAATAATTGCATTCATAGGAATCATTGATGACATTTCAGGATGGAGAAGAGGAGGCTTATCAATAAAATCAAGATTAGTCCTTTTATTTTTTGCATCAATTCCGTTAATTGTCATAAATGCGGGGGAATCAAGCATTGTTGGAATTGAACTTGGATTGCTGTATCCTTTGATTATAATCCCCTTAGGAATTGTAGGAGCATCTGCGACTTATAATTTTCTTGCAGGATATAACGGGCTGGAAACAAGTCAGGGAATGATTTTGTTATCTTCATTGGCCGTGCTTACATATTTGATGGGAAATAAATGGCTTAGTGTTATTATATTATGCATGGTTTTTTCATTGCTGGCATTTTATATTTTTAACAAAAGACCTGCAAAAGTTTTCCCCGGGAATATATTGACTTATTGTGTCGGAGCTTTGATTGCAACTGTTGCAATTCTCGGAGAAATTGAAAAAATCACGATTTTTTTCTTTATTCCTTACATAATGGAAACTATTCTAAAAGCAAGAGGAAAACTCAAAAAACAAAGTTTCGCAAAAGTAAACCCCGACGGCAGTTTGGAAGTTCCTTATGAAAAGATATATGGGTTAGAACATTTGGCAATTTATGTGCTAAAAAAAATCAGGCCCACAAAGAAAGTTTATGAAAATGACGTAGTCTATTTGATAAACATATTTCAGATATTAGTAATAATTTTAGGGTTTGCTATTTTTGGCGGAGAATTAGGTATATATTAGGGAATAATTAAATTTTTAACTCTTTTTTTAAGATTAATGTTAATGTTTTCGATAATAATTCCTGCATATAATGAAGAGAAAAGAATAGGAAAAATGCTTGAAAGTTATGGAGAGTTTTATGAAAGAAAAAAAAGAGAGAAAGAAATAGACAATTTTGAACTTCTTGTTGTAATAAATAACACCAAAGATAAAACAGAAGAAATTGTAAAAATATTTTCCAAAAAATATAAAGAAATAAAATTTCTTAATTTTGAAAAAGGAGGGAAAGGGTTTGCAGTCATTGAAGGATTCAAAGATGCATTGAAAAGAGATAACGAGTTTATTGGCTTTGTTGATGCTGATATGTCTACCCCTCCGGAAACTTTTTATGGACTGATTAAAAATGTTTTAAACAACAAGAACATTGATGGAATCATTGCAAACAGGTGGGACAAAAGAAGCAAAATAACGCCAAGACAAAGTATTCTGAGACGTTTTGTCAGCAGAGGATATAACTTCATTGTAAAAACTTTGTTCTTGTTCCCTTTTGAAGACACGCAATGCGGGGCAAAATTTTTCCGCAGGGAAATTTTAGAAAAAAATGTGCAAAAAATAATAACAAGCAATTGGGGATTTGATATTGCACTGTTATACTGCCTTAAAAAAGAGAGCAATGCAAGAATAAAATCAATTCCCACATTTTGGCAGGATAAAGTTGGTTCTGCAATCAATCTAAGAAAAACTCCCTTAATCATGTTTGCTTCATGCATAAGGCTTAGATTAATCCATTCTCCATTCAAATTTATTGTAAAATTCTACAGAAAACTCCCAGCAAAACTTAAGTTCCATTGAATAAAAATGTATTTAAATAAGGTTGGGGTTCCAAAATAATGAAGATTCTAATCGGATATCCTCCGACCAAGTCAGAAAAAGGGATAGCATTACTGAGCCAGAACAGGCAATTTCAGTGGTTTTCAAACCCGAGTTATTTGTTTCCTGTAATTCTTGGAAGTGCTGCAACTCTATTAAAAGAAAGGGGAAATGAAGTTTTATGGGTTGATTCAATAGCCGAGAATATCTCTACAGAAGATTTTTTTAAGAAAATTGAAATAGAAAAACCAGATTTGTTTGCTTTTGAAACCAAAACTCCTGTCATCAAACAGCATTGGAAAATTGTCAATGAAATAAAAGAGAAATTCCCAAAAATGAAAATTGTAATAATGGGAGATCATGTAACTTCTTTCCCAGAAGAAAGTTTGGAAAATTCAAAAGCAGATTTTGCTTTATGCGGAGGAGATTTTGATTTTGTCTTGGCAGATTTATGCGACTGGATTTCAGAAGGCGGTAAAAAGATTCCAAATGGAGTTTATTATAAGAAAGGTAAAAAGATTTTTGGTTCCAAATTTGATTTGAAACATAACTTAGACGATGCTCCTTTTATTGACAGAGAACTGACAAAATGGAAACTTTATGAAAAAGAATACAACCTTCAAGGCAAACCTTTTTTTTACATAATGTCTGGGAGAGATTGCTGGTGGGGAAAATGCAAATTTTGCGCATGGCCGACGCTGTTTCCGAAGTTCAGGGTAAGAAGTGTTAAAAATGTTTTAGATGAAGTAGGAATGCTTATTGAAAAATATAATGCAAAAGAAATTTTTGATGATTCAGGGACATTAATGACTGGAAAATGGCTTGAAGATTTTTGCAATGGATTGATTGAAAGAGGTTACAACAAGAAAATAAAATATTCGTGCAATATGAGATTTAATGCATTGAAACAGGAAGAATTTGATTTAATGAAAAGGGCAGGATTCAGACTTCTTAAATTCGGGCTTGAAAGTGCAAATCAGGAAACTCTTGACAAATTGATTAAAGGAATAAAAGTTGAGGATATCATCCATGGATGTGAAATGGCAAAAAAAGCAGGGCTAACAGTTCATCTTACAATGATAGTAGGTTATCCTTGGGAGACAAAAGATGATGCAATAAAAACTTTTGAGTTAGCAAAAGAATTAATGCAAAGCGGCAAAGCAGATTTGCTTCAGGCGACAGTCCTTGTTCCTTATCCAGGAACTCCGTTGTGGAGAGAAGCAAAAGATAATGACTGGTTTTTGTTTAATCCTCTTGAATATGAAAGATATGATATGAGAGAACCAGTTTTGAAGACTGCAAATTCAGACGTTCTGGAAGTTGCCGGAATCTGCGGAAAAATTTATACAATATTCCTGACTCCGCGATATGTTTTGCAAAGAGTAAAAAATATCAGAAACTGGGATGATTTCAAATTTAATTTAAGGGGTGTCAAAGCTGTGGTCGGGCATTTAAAAGATTTCTTAAAAAAAACGAGGAATAATACAAAAGCTTTTTATTAATAAAAAAATATCAATTAAAATGAACTGGAGCTATATAAAAAAATTTTTTCCCATTATTGGAGTAGGGCTGTTTATTTATCTTTTAATAAAGTTAGATGTTGTTAAAATATTCAATCAGATTACTTCTCTTAACATTTTTTATCTCGGAATTGCTTTTTTGCTTTTTTTTATTTTTTTCTTTTTTCAAACATTAAAATGGACCATAATAGCGTGGAAACAGAGAATTGATATTCCTTTCAAAGATGCTTTTAAAATAAATGTCATTTCAGATTTTTATGGTTTTGTAACTCCTGCAAAAATAGGAGGGGTGATAAGAGCAGATTATTTGAAAAAATACGACGGGGGAAACAGGGGCTTAAGCAACTTTGTGATAGATAAAGTCCTTGATTTAAGCTCCTTGTTCATTCTTGCTTTTTTTGGTATATTAATCAGCTTTTTGCTTTACCAAAATTCAATAATCTCTGAAGGATATGTGTATCTTCTAGCAGGCATTGCTTTTGTAATCTTAATTTGCTCTGTTATTTTTTATAAAAAAGAGTCAAGCCGATTTTTGTTAAAATTCATTTACAAGAAGTTCCTTCCAGAAAAAATTAAAGAAAAAGCCAGATTGGCTTTTGAAAATTTTTATGAAAAAATACCGTCGGTAAGATTTTTGTTTTTTGTATTTGTGATAAACATCATAAGCTGGATAATAAACTACAGTGCAGTTTATTTTATTGGATTATCGCTTGGAATAAATATTAATTTTCTTATTTTCCTTTCTATTCTTCCGATTTCAACTTTGATTGCCCAAATTCCAATAACGATAAATGGTTTAGGAACAAGAGAAGTTACTATGATAAGCTTGTTTGGAATTTTTGCAATTGATTCTGTCAAAGTATTTTCTATGTCTCTACTGGGAATAGTAATAGCAAATATTATCCCTTCAATATTAGCAATAATATTTTTGATTCAAAATAAGAAAAATGAAGTACACAATATCTGAAGAAGCTGATAAAAAGATTGAAGAGGATTTTAAAGTAATAAAAGAGATTATTTTAGAAAAATTTAATCCAGTAGCTATAATTTCTTTTGGAGGCTTTGGGCATGGCGGCGGAAGTTTCAAAAAAATAAAAGGAAAAATTTTACCGTTGAATGATTATGATTTATATCTTATAACAAAAGAACAAATTAGCAATCAGGAACTTGAAGAGTTAGGGAAAAAATGCTCTGAAAGAATAGGAAGAGGAGGAATAGAATTTGTTGAAGAATTTGAAAATATTTACGATGAAAAAAAATTTTTTCATGTTGACTTGCACTGCATAACAGAAAAAAAACTTTCAAAACTGTATCCCACACAAAGGACATTTGACTTAAAGAGCAGTTTAGTTATATACGGAGATGAAAAAGTTCTTGAAAAAATCCCAGATGTAAAAATTTCAAAATCTGATTCCGTAAGAATGCTGTTTAACAAAATAAATCATTTTAATCTGGCTGAAAAAAATTCAAAAGAAATAAGGTCTATTTATGCAGTGAAGGGATTTACTGATTTATGCTCCTCATTGCTTATTTTTGAAGGAAAATATACCTCGTCAAGATATCAAGATAAGGAAAAAATTTTCAGCAAATTAGATGTTCCAGAAGAATTAAAAAAATTTGTAAGCGAGGCAACAAAAGCAAAATTGTATGAGGGGTATTCTGTCGCAAATGTTGATTATTTTTTTGCGAAATCAAAAGAGTGGGTTAATTGGGGACTGAAAAGAATTCTTAAAGGATTATTGAATACAAAAGAAGAGGGCTGGAAAGAAATATGCCTGGAAGCATATAAGAAATTGCCTTATTTTTATTTTAAAGATTATTTAAAATATGGATGGCTTTTTCCTGCCCAATATTATTTGAACATAAGGTTTTTCCTGGAAGGAATAAGAAAAAAAGAATTTTTGATAAAAAGTTTGATGAGATGGAGAGATGCCGGGTTGATTATTGCTTTTGCAATGATTCTTTATTCCTCAGGAGAAATGAAAGAGGCAGAAAAATATCTTAGAAAATTAACCGCAAAAATCAGTCCTTTAAGAGAGAGAATATTAAAGTTATATTCGATATACTACTTGCAAAAGTTGGTTTAAAATAGAATAATCTTTATTAATCGGTTTTATTAGGAAATTTTAGGAAAATGAAAGTCTTGCTTATACAACCAAATTACAGGAATATATATGCTTATGCTGAAAAAAAAGAAATAACTCCTATATTTCCCCCTCTAGGACTGGCGTACATTGCAGCAGTCCTGCAAGAAAATAACATTGAAGTCAAAATATTAGAAGCTAATGCTCACGACCTGAACAGTTCTCAAATAAAAGAATTTATCGAGGAATATTCTCCAGATTTTGTAGGAATAACCTCAACTACAAGCCTTATTGAAGAAGCGCACGAAATTGCAAAACTGTGTCCAAAAGGAACAAAAGTAATAATTGGAGGAATCCATGCAAGTTCTATGCCTGCAGAAACAATGAATAATTTTGAAAGATTTGACTATCTTGCAAGAGGAGAAGGGGAATTTACAATGCTTGAACTTGCGCAAAAAAAACCTGTTTCCAAAATAAGAGGTTTGTCTTACCGAATTAAAGGAAAAATAATTCACAATCCAGACAGAGATCTGAATGATAGACTTGATGAATTGCCTTTACCATCTAGAGAGCTATTGCCTATGGATAAATATTTCAGTGTCGGAGCAAAACAGAATCCAAGTGATTATATTCTCAGTTCAAGAGGTTGCCCATATCAATGTATTTTTTGTGCAGACCATTTGGTTCATGGAAGAAAATTCAGGTTCAGAAGTCCCGAAAATATAATCAAAGAAGTGGAAGAAATTTACAGAAGAGGCGCAAAAGACTGGGATTTTGTTGATGACAATTTTACACTCATCTCAGAACGAGTTGAACAATTCTGCGACATGATGATTGAAAGAGGATTAAACAAGAAGATGAGTTGGCGATGTTCTAATGGAATCAGAGTAGACCGAATAACTCCTGAATTATTAAAGAAGATGAAAAAGGCAGGATGTTATATGGTGTCTTTGGGAATAGAATCAGGAAATGAAAAGATACTGAATAATATGAAAAAGAATACTAACCTTGAGAAAGTCGAACAGGCTGTTAAATGGTGTAAAGAAGCAGGAATAGAAACAAGAGGATTGTTCATGTTCGGAAATCTTGGAGAAAACAGAGAAACAATGCAGGATACAATTAATTTTTCTAAAAAGCTGGACTTAGACACTGCAACATTCCATATAACAATTCCTTTCCCAAATACAGATTACTGGAAGATTGTATCAAAAGAGGGAAAAATTTATCCAAAAAGTTACAGAGACTATATTGCATATGGAAATGTGATATTTCAGCACGGAGAATTAGACGAAAAAACGCTTTTGGAAATGCAAAAAAAAGCATATAAAGAATTTTATTTCCGTCCAAAAATATTTATCCGTGCCTTAAAGAACATTCGTGATTTTGAAAAGTTCAAAATATACTTAAATGCAGGACTTGCTTTTTTAAGATTAAAATGAGAATCTTGCTCGTTGAACCAAACATAGAAGGGTATGCATTAATGCCCAGCATGGCTCTTGCAACATTAAAATCTTTTATCAACAGCAAGACAGAGCACAAAGCAGAAATTGCGGATTTTATTTTTCATAAAAGAGATTGGCAAAAATATCTGAAACATAAAATAGAAAAGTTCAGGCCGGATTTAATAGGGTTTTCAGTAATGAGTTTTGATTATTCTCAAGCCCGGAAAATGGCAAAATTCATAAAAAGATATTATGATACAAAAATAATTTTTGGAGGAGTCCATGTTATTTTAATGCCTGAACAGACTATAAAAAATGAAGAGGTAGATATCATCTGCACATGCGAAGGAGAATATGTTCTGAAAGATTTATTGGACAAAAAATTAAATTGCAGAAATGTAAAGGGAGTTTGGTACAAAAATGAAAAAAAAGAGGTTATCAAAAATGCTAACAGGAAGCTTATAGAAGAACTTGATGAGTTGCCTTTCCCTGATTTTGAAGATTATGAGCTTGAAAAATATTTTCTGATAAATAATAATCATCTTCCAATAATGGGTTCAAGAGGATGTCCCTATGCCTGCACATATTGCAGCAATCATGCAATAAAAAAGAAACTGGAAGGGAAATATGTAAGAATAAGAAGTGTTGACAGCATGATAAAAGAAATTGAACTCAGGATTAAACAGTATTACAATAAAGGAATGAAATATCTGTTTTTTTATGATGATACTTTTATCCTCGACAAAAATTTTGTTTTTGATTTCTGCAAGGCGTTCAAAGAGAAAGGTTTCGACAAGAAAATAAAATGGAATGTCAATGTAAGAGCAAATCTTGTTACAGATGAAATAATCAAGACAATGAAAGATGCAGGATGTTATGAAGTTCGAATGGGGGTTGAAGCAGGTAATAATTCAATAAGAAATGACTTGTATAAAAGATACATGACAGAAGAACAAATTTACAATGCAGTCCGAATAATCAAAAAATATGGATTACATTTGAGAGTTCAATTTATAGTAGGAGCTCCCTATGATACTATCGAAACAATGAATGAAAGTTATGTTATGGCAAAAAAAATAAATGCTGATTACACGCTTTTTCCTATTCTCATGCCTCTCCCGGAAACAGAAATAAAAGATATATGTGAAAAAGAGAATTTAATAGAAAAGAAAGGGTTTAGGGATTCTTATACAATGTTTACATCCCCTGTTTCAAGAACAAAATATGCAACAATGACCGAGATAAAAAGAGTAGTTAATAAAGTAAGGAATTACCAAATAAAGAAAGCATTCCTTGAAGGAGTAAGAATGAAAAATATTAAGTTCTTTTTGGATTTATTTTTGTTTTTAGTCTATTACAAAAGAAAATATGACTTAGAGATAGATAATGCATTCAGATTCACAGTAAATAAATATTATCTTGAAAAAATTTCCAAAAAATGAAGATAATAATGATTGATGCATTCAAGCCAGAATATTTGGAATATGCTCCTTATTTGTCTTCCCTTACTAAAAAATTTCAATGGGGGGACTTAAAAATGCCTCTTGGTTTTGAGGGAGGCATGGAAACTTTTTTTAGAGGAAGTTCTTCCAAACTTGCATTATTTTATAAAAGTGAAAATTCTAAACTGAAATATATAAAATATTTTTCTTTTCTAGAAAAATTCGGAAAAATTGGAAGATTAATAATTGATTGCCTGATAAATTTCCCACGATTCATAAAGAGGTATGAATTATTCAGAACAGGAAATATTCCCTTGAAACAATTATGTAAAGTAGACTTCTCTATAAATAATCCATTATACAGAATAAAGAATGTAAAATATTATTATGTTGGAGATTTAGACAGGATAGGACATGAATACGGAACAAAAAGCAAAGAGATTATAGACGCAATAAGAAAAGTTGATAAAAGAATTTCTGCTATGGATTTCGATATTATTCTTTCTGACCATGGGATGACGGATATAACCAAAATGATTTCGGTTCCTGAAACTGAGAATTGCATGATAGACTCCACCTTTGCGAGATATTGGGGAGAGAAGCCAGATTTCAAATGTCCGGATGGAAAATGGATTGAATGGAAAGAAAAAAGATACGGAGATTACATTTTTCTTGCAAATCCAGGAGTTTTGATATTTCCTAATTATTGGCAAAAAGAAAAACCTGTAAAGGCAATGCATGGCTATAACCCTGAATGCAAAGACATGAATGCTTTTTATATATTAAATAGGAAAGGAAAGAAAAAAAATCTAAAAGCAGAAGAATTAAATAAAATATTTGAGGAATTTCTAAATGAGCAAATAGGAAATTTGCCACAAATAAAAATTTCGGAGAAATTTTAATAATGGAAAATAATCTTCTTGAAAATACTTATGAGAGCAAAAATCTTCTCACACGATTGTATTTCAGGAAAAAAATTGATGCTACAATAAAATTGGCTAATTTAAAAAAAGAAGATATCATTCTTGATTTTGGCTGCGGGGCAGGATGGCTTGAGAGAAAATTAAAAAATTTTAATATATTAGGGTATGACATAAATCCTGAAAAAACTTTCATCAAAGACTACAAGAAAGTAAAGCCGACAAAAATTTTCTGCCTTGATGTTTTTGAGCATATTCCTGCAGAGGAGATTAAAAAAATAATAAATGACTTTAAAAATATGGGAACTAATTTTGAGTTAATTGTATCTATTCCTACTGGGAATTTCATTTCAAGAAAGATAAGAAAATTGGTAGGAAAAGAGGAAGTTCCAAAAGAGCATATAACTTCTTATGAAGATATTTTGGGAATATTAAAAGAAAATTTCAAGATGAGAAAGAAAATAAATTTTTTTACAGTTACAAAGATGTTTGTTTTTCAAAATCAGGGTAAATGACTTCATATATGAAAACACCATTTATCTCTTCTGGTTCCTGAGGAAAAAATAATTTTAATGTATAATCTTTATTTTTCACTTCCTCTTTTAAATCGAGAGAAATTATCTGCCCCGTATCAGGGTTATAAAGCATGGAAGAATTGAAAAAAGGCATATAGACATAATTCATCCCTCCTGTCTCTCCTTTTGTCAGCATCCATTCTGGATATGACTCGAAGATTGACGAAACCATCAAAAATCTTGGTTTCTTTTCAAGTAAAAATTCTTTGAATCCTTCTTCGCTATCTGCATATTTCAGAAGTTCCTTATCTCCTTTATGCAATCCGTCATAATGAACATCATATGGGTAAGTAGATCTTTCAGAATAATAAGTAATCTGGGGAAGAGATGTAGAAATAATTATGTCTTCAGGGTTTGAGTTTTCTTTCAAAAGGTTACCTGTGTATTGTATAAGGGAATAAGATCTGCTTTGCTTTTCCAAGAGAGAATTAGCCCAGAGAAAATTTGGGATTAACAAAGAGAATAGTACAACAAAGATAACCAAGGCAGCCAATATTTTTTTGAGATTAAAATTTTTTATTATAATTTTTTCCAGCAACATAAGAGGTGATATTGCTATTAAAAATAAAAATGGTAACCCCGAGCTTACATATCTTTCTTCAACATAAGAAACTGAACCTATGTACCCCATAATGAGGAATAAGGAAAGCACCCACATCAAAACAAATAACTTATTTTTTAAGGTTTCATCTTTAGTTATCTTATCAAATCCGATGATTAAATCTCCGAAAAAATAAATTGCGCCAATTAACAGCATTACAAATAAAGGAATAGAAATCATGTAAGGGATACTTTTAAAATAATTAAAAGTAGCCGTTGAAAAAGTTCGCTGGTCTTCAAATTCTATTGCTTTTTCTCCGATTCCAAGATAGTGAGAAGTTATGTCTCCAAGAGGATTCCCGTAATGCATTGAGTAAAGAATAAAGTGAGGAACAAGCAAGATTAAAAAAATTCCGAGAGTTATCCATAATTTTTTATTTTTAAAAACTTTAAGCTTTTCAGTCATAAAAACATAAAACAAAAAAGGAGGGGCGAGCATCAAGGACTGCATTCTCGTAAGAACAGCAAGTGCAAATACCAGTCCAAAGAGGTAAAGGAATTTATTTCCTTCTTTTAAGACATAACCTTTCCAGAAAAAGAAAAGCGAAAGCAATAAGAAAAATGCGGCAGGTATGTCTGTCAAAATTCTTCCTGTAAAGAATAAGAATATCCAGGAAAGAGTTAATGCAAGACTTGTCAATAATGCGACTTTTTTATTGAACATTTTAGATATTAAAAAATAAGACACAGCCACAATCCCTGTTGAAAATAAAACCATCAAAAATCTGATTCCTGTTTCACCCAACCCAGTAAAGAAAAATAATGCACTAACAATAGGGAAAAGAAATCCTCTTCGGTAATACCAAATGTCCCTGATATCGAGCCCCAAACCCATTCTTTTTCCTGCAGAGAGATAATCTGCTTCATCCCACCATAATGGCTGATTCATTGTTTTTAAGAAGATCCAGAATCTAAGAATAAATGCTCCAATAAGAATTGCGAAGAAAACTTTATCGTAATTATCCTTTATCCATCCAAAAAAGAAATTTTTTATCTTATTTTTTCTCTTTTCCAGCTCTTTATCTGATACGGGCTCTTTTATTTCTCCCTTTATTTCTTCCATAAAAAAGAGGGTGAAAAAGAGTTTTTATTTGTTATTATCTTTAGTTATATATTAACAAAAGTTTGTTTATTTGTCCCAGGGCAATATCTGCATAAAGGGATTTGTTTCTTGCTCGACAATATTTGTTTCCTGAAATTAATGTATTCAGGGCTATTCCAAACTTTCTTAACAGAATGGTTAAACACATTGCCGAAAGGATAACGATTGTTCATATCAAAACAGCAGGGAACAACACTGCCATCCCAATTAATAACAACTTCTTCCCAGATGAAATCGCACCAGTTTTTTACTCCTCTCTTTGAAAGCACCTTGTTTGAATCAACTGCATATCTAGAATATTTCTCTTGAGAGGGAATATATTTTTTTATGTCTTCTTTTGAAAAATAGTCCATTATTCCGACAGTCTTAAAAGAAAGCTCATCAACGCCCAATGTCTTTGCAAGAGACTTCATTTTTGAAATTTCGTTCTCATTGCTTTTCATTATTATAAACTGCAATTTAATGTAAGGAGTTTTTTTGTTCAATCTTTTTCGTTCGCAGGTTAAGAATTTTATTGAATTTATTACCTTGTTAAAATCTCCGCCTTTTCTGTAAGCAGTGTAGGCTTTTTCAGAAGCTCCATCAAGTGATATTATTAATTCATCTAATCCTGAATTAATTATCTTTTCTGAAACTGTTTGGTCCAAAAAACTGCTGTTTGTGCTGAGATTGACAAATATTTTTTTTCTTTTTGCATATTCAATCATCTTGAATATTTCTTTGTTCAGCAAAGGTTCTCCCCAATTCCATAGTCGGATATGAAAAACAGACTTCTCTGTTTCGTCAACAACTTTTTTAAAATCCGAGAATTTCAAAAATCCTTTTGCTCTTTTTATCAATCCTGCTCCTGTAGGGCATAATGGGCATTTCAAGTTACATGTATTTGTCGGCTCTATCATAACTGTATGAGGAGCTCCGATTATCTTCGGTAATTTCAAACTTCGTGAAATGTTAAGGCTAACTAAATTGACAAGCCTACGCGGATGAAGAAAGATATACTTAAGAAAATAGTTTATCTTTCGTTTTAATTTCATTTTTTGTAATCCAGGACTTTTGTTGACTCAGAACGGGACCATTGAGCAACATAAGGACTCTTTTTAATTTTTATTTCATAAAATGCTTTTATCCAAATATACAATCGTGCAGGGTATAACAGAGATGTCCAGCATAATTCTTTGAAATTTTTTGGAAAAGAAAACACAAAAGTAAATCCATAAAATATTTCGTTAAGCAAAGTTTTTTGTTTGACTTGATTGGAGGGAACATATTGATTCATTGCTTCGTGAGATTTTGCAGACCTGATTTTTTGTTTAGCCCAGTCATTAAAATTTTTAGGATACATAACTGAAACTAAAGCATCTCCGAGATAGATATTTTTGTAACCTTTCTTAAAAATAAGATATGGAATAATAGCATCTTCAGCGACATTTTTTGGAATCTCATTAAGAATGCCTTTTCTTATCGCAAGGAGATTTGCGCATTGCTCCACAAACTTTCCATCGTGAAATCTTTTTTCCCTCAATTTATGCGCAGCATTTGTCAACAGATGGGCCCAAAATCCAAAAAGCTCGTTTCTGCTATTTTGAGGAACTGGCCTCCCGCCAACACACCCTACTGACGAATCCCTGAATTTCTCAACAATTAATCTTATCGCATTTTCGTCAACAAATTTATTTCCGTCTGTCCAGATTAAAATTTCGCCCTTAGCCAAATTTAATATTTTATTCATCAATTGATTCTTGTCAGGATTATCCTGTTTTACATATTTTATTATCTTTGGGTATTTTTTTTTGTAATCCATAATTACTCTTTTAGTGGGTTCATCAGGACAAGCAGCAATTAGTTCAAAAGGTTCATTAAAATTTTTTTGATTCAAAAGTCTTCTGATAGATTCTTTTGTGGAATTTGGATCTTCATAAGCAGTAACAATCAGAGATATCATATTTTCCGATGAATTATTCTTTTTAAAAAGATTATGAAATATAAGTATTATAGATAGATTTATTACATAATCCTTAAAAAGCAAGGGAAATCTTTTTGTAAATGAAAGCAATTTTACTTTCTGGAGGAAGAGGGGAAAGATTAAGACCTTTAACAGATAAGATTCAAAAAGTGATGCTCCCATTGGATAAAAAACCTCTTTTGCAGTATTGGATAGAACTCTTAAAAAAATATGAAATAAACGATATAGCAATAAACACGCATTATCTTGGAGAACAAATTGAAAATTATTTCGGAGATGGAAAAGACTTTGGTGTTAACATAAAATATTCAAAAGAAGAAAGTCTTCTCGGGACAGCAACACCAATTAAGAGAATTGAAAACCTTTATCCTTCTTTTTGTTCTGAACCCTTTTTTGTCATATACGCAGACAACCTGAGCAATATGAATCTGGAAAAAGTAATTTCAGCTCATAAAAAAAATTCTCCGATTGCTACATTAACATTGCATAATCATCGTGACCCTTGGACAAAAGGAATTGTAAATACAGACAATGAGGGAAAAGTTTTAGGTTTTGTAGAAAAACCAAATAAAGAAGATTTGATTTCCGGAAAAATAAAAGGAGAGCCAGCATCATGTGTTTACCTTTTTGAACCAGAAATTTTGAATTATATCAATGACACTAAAGAAGATTTGGGGACAGAAGTATTTCCGAGGCTTTTGAAAAATGGCTGCAGTCTTTATGCATTTAATCCCCAGGCATATGTGCAGGATATTGGGACTTTAGAAGGATATGAGCAAGCAAAAAAAGATGTAAAAAAAATTTTCAAATGATAATTTCTAAAACTCCCTTGAGAATCAGTTTTTGCGGAGGAGGAACAGACTTGAAAGAATATTGGGAAGACCATGAAGGAGCAGTGATAAGTTCTGCAATTAACCGAAATATCTTCGTTATAGTAAAAGACAGAATTGACAGTGAAATCTGGCTGAAATATTCTGAAAATGAAATTACGAAAAAATTAGATGATGTTAAACATACCCGATGGAAAGAATGCATGAAAATGACAGGAGTGATAAAAGGCGTCGAACTTGCCTGCCTGTCTGATATTCCAAAAGGTTCGGGGCTGGGAGGCTCAAGCGCATTTACAGTTGGTTCATTGAATGCGCTGCATACACTCGATGGAAGACATAAATCTGCCAAGGAACTTGCAGAAGAAGCAACTAAAATAGAAATTGATATATTAAAAGAACCAATAGGACCGCAAGACCAATATGCTACGGCCTACGGAGGCCTGAATTTGATAGAATTCAAGAAAGACGGAAATGTCCTTGTAAATCCAATTATAATTTCAAATACTCTAAGAAATAATTTATTTTCAAATTTGCTTTTGTTTAATACTGGAATAACAAGAGATGCAAGTTTTGTTTTGTCCGAGCAAAAAAAAGAAACAAAGTCGAAAACTGAAATACTTCATAAAATGAAGGAGTCTGCATATTCAAGCAGGGATGCATTGTACTCTTCTGATTTGAGGAAATTTGGCGAGTTGCTGCATCAAAATTGGGAATATAAAAAAAATATGGCGAGCAATATATCCAACAATTCAATTGACGAATATTACAATATTGCAAGAAAAGCAGGGGCTATTGGAGGAAAAATTTGCGGGGCAGGCGCAGGAGGATTTTTACTATTTTACGTCGAGCCTGAAAAACAGGACAAGGTGAGACTGGCTCTTAAAAGTTTAAAAGAAGTTCCAATGAATTTTGAGTCGTCAGGAAGCAAGATAATTTATTTTGGAGGGAAAGAATGAATTTCGCAAAAGAGTACATTGAAAAATTAAAAGAAGGGCTTGATAAGCTTGATACTGAAACTGTTGAAAAAATAGTTGACACATTATTAATCGCAATGAAAAATAAAAAACAAATATTTATTGTAGGAAACGGAGGGAGTGCTGCAACAGCTTCGCATATGGCTTGTGATTTGGGGAAAGGAACTTTAAAAAAAATTTATGACCCTTCCGAAGAGAGATTCAGAGTAATTTCTCTGACAGATAACACTCCGTTATTGACTGCATTATCTAATGATGTTGGCTATGAAAATGTTTTTTCTCAGCAGTTGACTAACTTAATCAGCAGAGGAGATGTGCTTATTGCAATATCAGGAAGCGGGAACAGTGAAAATGTAATCAGAGCTATAGAATTGGCCCAAAATTATAAAGCGATTATTATCGGAATACTCGGTTCTGATGGAGGGAAAATAAAAAATTTGACAGATTATTGCCTGATTTACGACGAGAAACATTACGGGAGAATAGAGGATGCCGGAAGCGTTCTTTCTCATCTTATTTGCTCTTGGGTAAAAGAAAAACTAAAAGAAACAAAAGGAGATGGAGAATTTTTTAAGGAAGTAACTGGAAAATCTTCTATTTTTTTAGACAGAGACGGAATTATAAACAAGAATGCTGCAGAACACGATTACATCAAAACATTGGATGAATTTGAATTTATTCCTAATTCAAAAAATGCCATAATCAATTTAGCAAAAAGAGGACATCAGATTTTTATAATTTCAAATCAGGCAGGAATAAATAAAGGCTTGATAAAAAAAGAGGATCTGGAAAAGATTGAGAATCATATTCAAAACGAAGTTGGTTACACAGTTACAAAAAATTATTACTGCCCTCATAAACCAGAAGAAAATTGCGAATGTAGAAAACCCAAGCCAGGAATGTTATTGCAGGCAGCAAAAGAATACAGTTTAAATTTGAAAGATTGCTATTACATTGGAGACAGCAAAGACGATGTTATTGCTGCGAAATTAGCAGGATGCAAAATGATTTTTGTTCTTACAGGCAGAGGAGAGCAACAAATAAAAGATAAATTTATTTGGGAACATCAGCCCGATGCAATAGCTGAAAATCTTTACAAAGCAAGTGAATTAATTTTGGAGGGAAAAATATGAAAAAAGTGTTAATAACAGGAGGAGCAGGATTTATTGGAAGTCATACTGCAGACCTTTTATCGAGCAAAGGGTATTCGATAAGAATTTTAGATAATTTAGAGCCCCCTGTGCATGATTTTGAATGGCCGAATTATATCAAGAGCAGAGGATATGATTTAATAAAAGGCGATGTTACAGACAAGAAAATTTTAACAAATGCTCTGCGAGACACTGATTATGTCATTCATCTTGCAGCGCATCAGGATCAAATGCCAAATTTCAGCAAATTTTTCATGACGAATACTGTCAGCACAGCTCTTATTTTTGAGATAATTATGGAAAATAAATTTCCTGTTAAAAAACTTGTTTATTCAAGTTCTCAATTTGTATATGGTGATGGCATTTATGTTTCATCTTCGGGAAAAGAATTTTTTCCGGAACTAAGAACAGAAAAACAGATGAAAGAAAAAAATTGGGAAATATTTGATGATGAAAATAAACAAGCCAAGTTTACAGAATTCAACGAAGAACAAAAAGTAAATCCTACAAATTCCTATGGATTGTCTAAAATTGCTTCGGAAGAAATGCTGTTAAGATTAGGAAAAACTTATGGAATCCCTGTTTCAATTCTGCGATATTCTATTGTTCAGGGAGCAAGACAATCTCCAAGAAATGTTTATTCAGGAGCTTTGAGAATTTTTGTCACACAAGCATTGGCAGGCAGGCCTATTACTGTAACTGAAGATGGAAATCAGCTAAGAGATTTTGTAAACATAGAAGATGTTGTCAGAGCAAATGTCTTGATGATAGAAGATTCAAGGACTGATTTTGAAAGATATAACGTAGGAGGAGGAAAAGGATACAAGATTAAAGATTTTGCTGAGATGGTGAAAAAGATCACAAATTCCAGTTCTGAAATATTAATTGATGGAAGATACAGAAGAACAGATACAAGACACGCAATATCAGACATTTCAAAATTGAAAAATCTTGGGTGGTGCCCGGAAAACACTCCTGAAAAATCTATCAAAGATTACGCAGACTGGATAAAAAAAGAAAATTTTAATCTTGAAGAAATTGTAACTAACGCCAAAAAAAGTTCAGAAGAATTAGTTTAATCAGATTCTATATCTTACTCTGTCGTACCATACTTTAAAATTTACAGGAAGATTTCTGTAAGCAGGTTTTAAAATTCTTTCACGAATCAAATCATAAAAACCTATAACTCCCAGTATGATTAAAGTTCTGAAATTATTTTTGAGGTTTCTTCTTACAATTTCCGGTTTTAACAAATGATTAATCAAAGAATTAGGGAGGAATCCGAAACGAGTTTTTGTAACACTTCCCCTCATTAAGTTTAATATTAAAACAAGATACATATTTTTTCTTTTGAGCAAAATGTGAGCTTTTCTGTCCCAGTAATTTAAATGATATGCTGCATCTTTTTCTGTTTTTACTAATCCTTCTTTTCTTGCCCTCTGGTCAAGTTTAGAGCCTGGAAAAAGAACAAGATTATTTACAGAAAGATAATATGGTTTCGGAATTTTTTGAAGAAGTCTTATCAAACTGATTATATTCTCAGGATGCTCATATGGATTGCAGGTAATGACATCGTACATAACCGCGAGTTTATTTTTATATTTGTTTAATATCTTTGATGCTCTTAAAACATCTTCGTCTTTCTGATTTCTGTGATAAATTTCTGCATTTGTCTTCTCGCTTCCCTGAATCCCGATGATTATGTCTGTGCATCCTGCATCAATAAGCAGAGAAATTTTTTCGTCGTCAATTGTTTTTGGATCTCCGAGGCATTTAAATCTCATTTTTACTTTTTCCTTGTAAAGTTCACAAAATTTTTTTATGTCTTCTTTGGTTCTCCATGAAAAAGTGTCATCTCGAATATCAAAATAATGCAGGCTGGGAAATTTTTTCTTTAATTCAAGAATTCCTTTTATAATATATTCAGGAGAATGCCATCTCAAAATTTTTTTTCTTTTATCTTTGTAAAGGTCATTTAGAAGGCTATTGCTGCAATAGTCGCATCCATAAGGGCATCCTCTTCCCGTAAGGAAAAAAATAGCTCCATCTAGATCTGTTTCTGAAAATTTTCTTATTCTTTTATTGCTCAAAATATAATGGTTTTCAATATCATAATCAGGCATTGGAATTTCATCAAGATTATCAATCAGATTTCTTACAGGATTTTTTATGATTTGGTCCTCTTTTCTTATCCATAAATTCTTTATTTTTTCAATTGATTTTTTCTTGTCCATAGCATTTGCAAGTTCGACTATTGCCTCTTCTCCTTCACCGACGCAAACCAGGTCACAAACTTTGATGCAGTCTTCAGGAGAAATCGTTGCATGAACTCCGCCATAAACAATTGGTGTGCTTAACCTTTTTTTCAGAAAAGAAATTATTCTGGACGCTCTTTTAAAAGTTGAAGCAAAAGAGTTTATTCCAATCAGCTGACTATTTTTACAAAATTTTAATAATTGATTTAATTCTGAAATATTATAATTTCTAAAATAATTCTCGCTTAAAGACATGAATACTATTCGGACATCATGTCCTGCTTTTTTTTAACACAGAAGAGACAGTTCTTA
>JAMCXF010000012.1:5900-6486 GCA_023475035.1 Candidatus Pacearchaeota archaeon | reverse complement strand
CAGATAATTCACTATCAGTTTCAATATCTGACTTTAAGTTAGTAGTAAAATCCATAACGTATCTTGCGATTACTTCTCCGCTATTTACCTTAAAGAACAATCCTAAGTTGTCATCTTCATCTTCTGTATAGTGTACAAAAGAGGATGTAACATCTTCGAAATAGAAAAATTGTTCGTATGTAGCGTCACCTTTTTCATTTGAAATGCTTTCGGTTGTTAAAAGGCCAAAGTCTGATTCTCCGATATATGTTTCAACATCTCTGATTGATTCATCTATCTCTAAGTTATCTGAACCAGTAGCAACTCTCCAAGAGTCCCCGCCTGTTACAGTAGTAGAACCATCACTTGCCCCCATGAATGCTTGTAAATTGCTCTGAATATTTCCAGCTTGAACTAAATCAAGTGTAGAAACTCCAGAACCTGTACCATAAACAATTGCTACGTCAGCAGCTCCTCCAGCAACGAAAGGTTGTGGATAATTAGCTGCAACAGCACTGCCCATAGTAAGTCCAACCATCAATGCGCTAGCCGCGATTGCTGATACTTTTTTGAAAATTTTCCTCCCCAATTTCTTTGCTAAATCATA
>JAMCXF010000012.1:0-5890 GCA_023475035.1 Candidatus Pacearchaeota archaeon | reverse complement strand
CAATGTTTATTATTAGATTTTCAGATGAATTGTAACAAGGTCTGTAATTATTTTTGGTCTGTGCCTTATGCGATTTTTAGTCTTTTCCTCGACAATTTCAACAAAACCGAACCTTTCAACTCTCTTAAAGTTAAGGTAATCTTAACTTCGCTTGATTGCCGATAGCAACCTTCTCTCAACAAATGAGATAGGGTACTCATCCAGTTGATTGAATATGACTAACTCCCTATTAGAACACTCTTTATGAGTGTTATATTGAAAAATCGATTTTTCTTTAAAAAGCTTGTTGTAATATTTTTCTACACTCTTACAAAAAGCCTTATTTTCTTCATTTTATTTATAAAACTTATGATATCACTTTATTATGATTACATATTTATCCTACATAAAAAGAAATATTTATTTTCTTTTTTTTATTATATAATATAAAATAACATATAAATTAAAAATATACTATAGCAGATATATAAATAAAAAAATCATATATGACAACGACGAGAGAAATAACATTGAAAGAATCCAAAGGAGCCTTTTCCTTATTTAAAAAATCTTCCAAAACTAAGGAAGATTATGACTTTTCAGGAGTCTCTGCCTTGAGGCAATTGCTGTCCAAGGAAAAGGCAAGAATGCTTGATGTAATAAAAAACGAAAAACCTTCTTCTTTATATGATTTAGCAAAGAAATTGGGGAGGAATTTCAAGCCGGTTTATGATGATGTCAAGTTGCTTGAAAGGTTCGGTTTTGTTGAAATTGTCGAGGAAAAGACTAAAAATCGCATAAGGCACAGACCAAAAATAATTACAGACCTTGTTACAATTCATCTGAAAATCTAATAATAAACATTGAGCGCAACTTTATAATCTGTTCCTGACCTTGCAAAATCCTGAAAAGCTCCCTTATAATTTGTTGTTTCATTTCCTTTCTTTAGTTCTGTCTTTTCCAGGTCATTAACAAAGATGTTCAGCTTGTATCCCTTAACTGCGCTTTCTTCGCTTACTTTCCACGAGTTTTCTATTATATTTGTAAAGGTTTCATTAAGAACAACACAGCTTTCTCTTTCATCCAGGCATTTTTCTCCCTCTTCACAAGCTATCACTAAATCCTGCAGGGATAAAAACTCGACATAATCCTCGCAGTCTGTAGTATACTGCATTGCTGTCTGAATAAAGCTTTCAACCTCAAAATTTTGAATTGCGTCTTCATTCGGGCTATTAAGCAAAAACCACAGCAAAATAACCATTGCTATTGCTACAATCACAATAATTACAACAAAACCTACTATTTCCTCTTGCCCCTTTTTTGTTAATCTATTCATCTGCCCCTCCTTTATCTTCAGAACTAACCATAAGCAAAGCAAGTTCGCATTTATTATATATTATTCTCTCGCTGACTTCTTTTCTGCATAATGAAACAAAATTTGAGGCAGGAGGCAATGAGTTAATGTTTCTGTCAAGAACGCTTATAATTCCACAATCAGGATAATTTTGCGACGTGCATATTTCATCTTGTGCAGGGAAAATCTTCCTTATTTCTATTTTTGCAACTCCCCAAAAATTTGCATATTCATCCATTTCTTTTAATGTCATAACTTTGTAAAAATCAACACAGCTTGTTTTTGGTCCGAAAGCGTTCTCGCAGGAAAATTCAGGAGAATTAGCAAGTTTTGAAACCAAAAGCATTGCTCCTTTTTCTTCAAGAGAAGTTGCTGTTTGCTGCAACGTTGACAATCTTATTGCTAAAAAAAACACTCCAACTAATATGAATAATAAAGTTACTGCTATAAGCATGAACATCATCTGCTGAATTTTCACCTGCCCTTGTTTGTCTTCGCGGTTAGTGAGTAGTTTAGTTTTTTCTACCATAAGGGGCATCTCCTCCCGCTATTTTTACTGTCAATGCTTTCTGCCAGAGATTTTATTCCGCCAATTTCCCCGGAATTTCCAAAACTTTCTGCAAGATTGCTTAATGCTCCTAGTTCACCAATTAGACTTTCTTCAGTGCATCCTTCTTTTTCACTTATTATTTCTTTGTTTGCATACAAAATAGAAATTGTCTTGACCCGCATCATTAATCTTTTTAATTGGCACTCATAAATTTCTTTGCTCGAAAAAATTCCCGCATACATCAAAGCATCATCGCCCTCATCAAAATACATTACTTCTCCGTTTTTTTCAACGCTTCCAAAGTTGTAATCAACATTTACATCACAATCTTCATTGTTAAAGCAAACTTCAATCTCGCTTCCTGTGCAATTTTCTGTCAAAAGATTTGCCTGATTCAGATTAGACAATTCTTCTTCGATGCTAAACGGCGCTCCTATAAAGCAATATTGTTCATTTGCTGTCGTCATATAAATTAAATCCGCAACCTTGAATGGAAACTTGAATGGTTTTGAAAAAATGTAAAATCTTTTTCCTTCAGCTCTCTCCCCTGAAAAAATATATTTGTTGTTAAAAAAAACATTTATGTCTGTTCTTGTCCATTCATTAAAACTTTTTTGATCCAGCTGAATTGTCTGTCTCCCGAATGTTCCGATTAGTTCGCATCCATTGTTTATCCTCGTGTCGACAGGAATTGTTATGGATGTTGTTTGCGCTGACTCAAAGCTCGTCTCAAGTGGATTAAGAAGAATACCTATTTCTTTTCCTGTTTCTGCGCTTTTAGTTTCCTGCTCTGTGCCTATAAGCCTCGTGCTCAAATAAATTGCAAGAAATATTATTACAATTCCTGCTATGATGGCAAAAAGCCAGCCAAAAGAAATCTCCAACGCCCCTCCTTTATTTTGCATTTTATTTCGTGATAGTGACTAGCACTTCTCCAAAATTTTTTACAAGAACCATTTTAACTTTGCCTTCAAAATTTGGAACGCATAATGAATCAGAACTGCCGATTGTTTTTTCAATGTCTATATGCTCGATATTTGTCCCTCTTATTATTTTCTCCGACGTGAATTGCATATTTTCAAATTCATCCTCCTTGAAACAGACAGAAATAATCGTGTTTGGAAGACTGTACTCAACTGCTCTGCTTCCCTGCGTGCTCTTCCACATGTCATCGACATCTACCTGCAAGTCTCTCATAAAACTTTCAATCTGAATTGTTTTTTGCAAATCTAAAAATTTGGTTATGGCATAAAATCCAAAAACAATAAAAGTGATTATCAGTATCGTCGAGAAAATGCTCCCAAATTGCAAGTCTATTCCTTTTTTGTTTTTAATCACACTCTTCATTTTCATAAATAGAAATGCCGAATGTAACTTATAAATTTTATCTTAGTAGCCTGTATAAGGTCTTACAATTATGCTACATTCGTCAGGATTAGGAAGATTTCCATTAACATCTTCACATTTGATGTAGAAATCATTATTCGTATCCCATTGCACATAATGGCTTAACTGGTCTGTTGAAGTCATCTCTACACCGTCGGCAAAGTTGTAAGTGCAATCAAGAACATCATAAACACATCTTGCAGCCTTGTCTGTAATTATTTTTAGATTTGCCTCCTCGTGATAAGCTCTTATAACTACTGGGACATCTAAATCTGATTCAACTCTAAAACTTGTTGTTTTGGTGTCTGCATTCCCAGCCAAGTCAAGACATCTTATGTAATATATGTAATTTGCCTCTGGCAAGTCTAAATCCTGTGAATGCTCGAATGAACCTGTGTTGAAGAATTTTATGTAACTTCCTTCTTCTCCTGTATCACTGTAATAACATTGAGCTTCTCCATCTTTATATCCTGCAAATGTATGAGCCTTCAATGTAACTCTTACTCTCTCGGTGGCATCTTTTACTGTTCCATTTGGAGCAACTGAGTCAATCACCAAAGGTTTTGTTCCCAACAGTGTATATTTGTAAGATTCTCTGTCTGCATTTCCTGCCACATCTTTACATCTGAAGTAAAAGTCATTTGCCATGCTGTCTTTTAATCCGTCTAAATCAGCGACGCAAGTGAAAAATCCCTGAGCGTTCATGTCATTTATTTGGTTTCCATCTGTGCAGTCCATTGTGTTTCCCATATTTTCATAACTCTGGTCTAATCTGTCCCAAGAGCATCCTTCAACAGGTTCATTTACATAAACTTCTATGCTTACATTAGTCTGGCCTGAAGCAATTGGATTTCCAGTTGGTATGCTTGTCTTGACAATTAAGGGAGGAGTTGCATCTGGGCCTTTATCAACGCAGAATCTGAATACAAAGTCTGCAGTATTGAAATTTCCATTAGCGTCTTCACATCTTACATATATTGAATAATTTCCGTCATTTTGTACTGTTATATTTTCTGATTCCATTGCTGCAGCTCCTGGAAGGCTCAAAGTATATGAGTGGTTCTGCAATAACAATCCGCTGCTAAAGAAGAAACTCATTTCTTCGAAATTATTTTTCTTAGAAACATCTAACTTACATTTTGCAGGTTCATTTGTATTTATCCCAAACACCAACGGTGTGAATGCTTCTATGCAATCTTCTGAAGCGCTTACTGGCCTTATGTTCACTCCTCTGTCTGGAGGAGATATGGTGTTATCAGGAGTATATCTATAACCTTCTGTTAAAACTCCTAACCAAGGTTCTATTGTAGGGAATGAAATATCATTTTGATTAACCCATGCACATTTTTCATCTGCTGTTCCTTTATTTAGCAATTGGCAAGCCTGTCCTAAACTTCTGCATTGATATTCAGAACAAGGAAGAACTCCTTGTTCGTTGCAAAGCTGGCAATTATTTCCTTTTGTAGGAGCTTGCCATGGAAGACAATTGAATGTGATTACTTCTGTAGTTTCCTGTCGGTAAATGAGTGCAAAAATTAGTAATGCTGCTCCTGCTCCTGCTAAAATTGCAGTAGTTGAATCTTTGATTATTTCAAGATTGTATAATGTTTTTCCTAACCAAAATCCGGCAGATAAAGAAATAGCCGCAGCATCAACTTCATTTTCTCCAAGTCCAAGCATTGGACCCACAATTTTTATTCCTGTATAAACTGCAGCTGCCCAAATAAATCCTTCAAAAATACTTCCTGCAACTTCTTTTGCTCCAATTGGAATTCCGAAAAGTCCTGTTTCTGCTCCACTGGTTGTGCCGTCAGTTGTTGTTTTTGGTTTGCAACATTTTCCGCTAACACAAAATCCATCTCCATCATCCATATTAAGAGCTGCGCAGGAATCTCCTGTTTGGCAGGATGAAACTCCATCAATACTCCCGCATTTTGCACTTGTAGCTAAATCTGTAATAGGCAAACCATTTGTTTCTTGTTTTTTATTACAACAGCATTTAGCAGTTCTGCAATCCTGCTTTCCTATATCCACTTCATTATTTGGCTGATAACAAGAGTCTCTGCAAAATCCATAAGTATATCCTTGGCTGTGACAAGTAGTTTTACATTGCTCACCTGCATTGACAGTTGTATCTGTTTTTGTCGTCGCTGGTGGGAAACATTTAAACTGCCCGCTAATACATTTGCCGTCAGGAGAACTTACAATTGGATTTCCAGGAGTTGTAAAACTGCTATACGCATTACATAAAGAACCTTCAATTCTGTCTGTATTTGCATTATATACGAAAGCCACACCTTTTTTTAAAGCGCAACCTCCACTTTGAACACAAAGCCAGACATTACCGCTTTCTTTTTTCCATTTCCCTGTTGTTCCATCTTGAGCTGTTACTGTTATTACTCTTCCAGTTGCACATTCTGTTGTTGTCTCTCCTGTAACTGTGCTTGTCTCTTGCCCAGCAGCCTTTACAACACCAAACTCTTCTCCGACAAAATAAGAAAAAGCAATAATGCTGATTACTAATATAAAAATCTCAAATAAACTTGTTATTTGTTCGCTTCTTTTTTTTGTAATCTTACTCTTCCCCATTTCCTCTTGAAATCAATTTATCCAAATTAGTG
>JAMCXF010000010.1 GCA_023475035.1 Candidatus Pacearchaeota archaeon | reverse complement strand
CGTCAACGATATATTCTGCAGATTTAATTAATGATCTTTTTTTGAAAGAAAATCCTGATGCTATTGTAATAGACCAGTCGCCAGTGGGAAAGTCGTCAAGGTCAAATCCTGCAACATATGTGGGGATATTTGATGATATAAGAAAAGAGTTTGCAAAGGAAACAAAAACAAATCCGTCGCTGTTCAGCTTCAACTCCAAAGGCGCATGTCCGAATTGCAAGGGTCTTGGAACAATATCTTATGAAATGAGTTTCCTTGATGAAGTCAAAGTAACCTGTGACGTATGTCAGGGGAAAAGATATACTGAAGAAGTTTTGAAACTAAAATACAACGGGAAAAATATTTCAGATATTTTAAACATGACAATTTTTGAATTAAAGAATTTTTTCAAAGACCCTGAGATTAAAAGAAAGTTGCAGGTATTATGCGACGTTGGATTAGAGTATCTCGAAATTGGACAGCCGCTGAGTACTCTGTCAGGAGGAGAAGCTCAGAGGATAAAATTAGCATCAGAACTCCACAAAAAAGGACATATTTACGTCATGGACGAACCAACCACAGGACTGCACATGTCAGACATTAAAAAATTACTTGAAATAATAAAATCACTTATAGAAAATAATAATACCGTCGTTGTAATAGAACATAATTTGGATGTTATCAGACATGCAGACTGGATTATCGACCTTGGTCCAGAAGGAGGAAACAAAGGAGGAGAAATATTATTTGAAGGAACACCTGAAGACCTGATAAACTGCAAAAAAAGTTACACGGGCGAATATCTCAAAAAAGAATTATAATCACGGACTGGGAAATCCTTTGCTGACTAAATAATTAACAACTTCATCGTAATCGTTCTGCTGTCCGGTTATGTCCCTTACTGACCTTGCCAAATAGGTTACAGCTAATTTTTGCTTTTCAGTATCGCTTTGCCCTGCAGCAGGATCAGATTGGCTGTATTTCCTGAAAAATTTCTTTGCTACTTCCCAGCTATGCTCATCTTTAAGTTCCAAAATCTTGCACCAAAAAATATCGTGGAGTTCATTTGAAGGATTTGCACTTCCGGGGCAAAAGCTGTACCAAAAGTCCAAAGAATATTCGGCAACAGTGAATACATCATTATCATAAGAATAAAATGCCATGAAATTTGCCCACATTTCACTTGTATCACTCCAGCAGTAAGAATGTTTGCATGCAAAAAGATGTCCCAGTTCATGTGCAGCACCCCAGCCAGGGTCTCCTGAATTAAGCATATCTGGGTCCATACATGAAGGGTCCATACGAATAGGATTTCCTGCCAGACCGCAATAATCGTGGTCAGTAATAACTAATCTTATGTAACCGTCATTAAGAGCGTCAGAATCGTAACCAGTAAGGTCTTTCAAAACATCATACTCGGCATTCATGATTTCATTAAACTGGTATGGATTAGTCAATGCATTTTTGATGTTATCAGGAAAACTAGCATAATCAGTAACAAAACTGTCTGAAAAATCTGAGGGGATTTTAGGGTCTTTTATCGAAATATTTCTTGTAATCTGCAGTTTTTCAGGAACACCGTATCTGACAGGATTTGTAATATAAACAATTGAAAATTCTCCGGCATTTGGCGGCACTGCAAATCCTAAAGAATGTATACCGTTTACTGTTTCAAAATACCAAGGTTTTGAATCCCCCCACCATTTATTTAAGTCTATTCTTCCGTTAAAAACATTGATTCTCATTGTGTACCCGCGAGCATCTACTTTCAAGATAAGTTCTTTATTTCTATAAGCTTGCAAATCGATAAATTCAACAGTCGCTTCATCTTGCCCGTCGCCATAATCATAATGCTGTCCTATTGTTATTATCTTTGGTTGCAGATTGTATTCACAAAATCCTGCGCTGCAATTCCATGCTGTCGGACAGGAAGTTACACTTCCCCATTCAAGACAGGAATCAGAATCGTAATTCCCGCAGGTTTGAGAGCCATTTCCTAAACACTGTTTTGAACCTATTTGGCAAACACTTGTGCATCCAGAAGAACATATTCCGCTTGAACAATTTTGACCTGCTAAGCATGTTGTCGCATTGCTCCACTCGAGACAAATATCAGAATCATAATTCCCACAAGTTTGATAACCATTCCCAGAACATTGTCGAGTTCCATTTGTTGGGCAAGTATTTGTACAGTCTGATAAACACAAACCATCAGAGCAGGTTTGATTTTCAGGACAATGTCCGCAGTAAGTATTTACATTGCAATTATTTATTTTAGTCCCGCAAATTAATTCCCCGCAGGTCTCCTCATTTGTCTCAGAGACGCATTCTTTCCCTCCGAGATTATATGAGTCAGCAATATTCCCCGCAACTTCATCTCCTTCACTGTTCTGAAATATGGGGGATATTGAAAGAGTTTTGATTTCTGTCGGGATTAATTTTGTCAGATTGAAAAAAAATCTTTTTGTTTCAAGTTCCTTGAGATTCGTTTCTTTTTCGATGACTTCAGAATTTTTTCCGTCGGAAAATACAAATTTTATTTTTACAAGTTCCCCTTCTCCGCTGTTTCTTTTGACGTCAACGACGATAGTTTCATTTTCAATGTATGCTCTGCTGATATCAAGGTTAGATGTAAACGCTCCGATTCCGATTCCTGATGAGTTTTCAGAAATTAAATTTCTTACAACAATCCAAACAATTCCTACAGCAACAATGGACAAAAAAATTATTATTAATGTTATTACAATTGTAGATAATGCGCGTTTATCATCTCTCATTCGGATTAGATAACTTTTAATATTTAAAAATATATTTAACAGAATGGAACAAATTTTAATCAGAGAGAATAATTTTGACAAAGCAAGAAAATTGATAAAAGAAAATAAAGACAAAAAAATAATTTTCTCATCCGACGACGATGAATTAAACAGGAAGATTCTTGATAAGGAAGATATAAATGTTCTTCTGATTAATCAAAAAAACAGAAAAGATTTCCAGAAGCAGAGAAATTCAGGATTGAATCAGGTTCTTGCCAAAATGGCAAAAAAGAAAAATATTGCAATAGGAGTGAATCTTGACGAAATTGTTAATTCCGAAGGAAAAGAAAAAGCAAGAATTTTATCCCGTGTTTCTCAAAACATCAGGATATGCAACAAGAACAAACTGAAAATGGAAATCATTGTCTTGGACAAAAAAAATGACAGGAATGTTTACGATTTGCGTGCTCTTAATTTAGTTCTTGGGATGCCGACAAGTATGGTTAAGGAATTATAATTCTTTTTTCCATTCCATATTTTTTCCTTCTTTAAGAAATTTGTCAAGAATGAAAAGCTCATCATAAATTCCGTCAATTAAATCATATTTTTTTGCTTCTTCCAATGAAACCCACGCAAAATCTGAAAGAGCATTGCAGAGTTTAATTTCTGAATTGCCTTTTGGCTCTGCCCATAAACTTACAATAACACAGGGAACACCGTCAGGCCTTATGTAAACCATGCTCGTGACATAACCGATGTTTTCTATTTCCAAACCTGTTTCTTCTTTTATCTCCCGCTTAAGCAAATTTTCAAAAATGTTGTACCAATGATGAGAGGTATCTTTGTCTCTCAAGGAGTAATCAAGCGCTTCAAGTTTTCCCCCCGGCACAGTCCATTTCCCAGGAAAAGCCTTTTCCCATTCTGCTCTTTTAGTAATCAAAAATTTCCCGTCTTTAGCGAGTATCCCTGTAACAACGATATAATGCGATAAATTTCGATCGTACATCAAAAAAATCTGTAATATAAATATTTAAATAATTCCTCAAAAATTTTGACTAATGGAAGAAAAGATATTGGGATTATTTTTATTTAATAACAAAATGAAATTCAGCGAAATAGAAAAACAAATCAAAGCTCGTTCTAATAAATTAGATTATCATCTGAAAAAATTAATCAGCAAAGGAGTTCTGAAAAAGGAAAAAGAATATTACGAATTAAATGAATCCTCCGAATATATTATCCCTTATCTTTCGAATAAAAAAGCTGTTCTTCCGGTGATTTTAGTAAGAATAGGAGACAGGGAAAATATCTTTTTGCATAAAAGAGAAAAAAGGCCTTACAAAGGAAAACTTTCTCTTCCAGGAGGAAGAATGATTTTAGGAGAAGATATCCCTAAGGCAGTAACGAGGATTATGAAAGAAAAACATAACCTAAATGCGAGATTGATTAAAATAAATTCTGTTTCGTTGGAGCACGTAATAAAAAATAAAAAAATAATCCATAGTTTCCTCTTGATATTGGTGTCTGCTGAAGCAGAGAAAAAAATCCCCCTAATAGAAATAGCTAAGAATAAAAAGAATATAATTCCAAGCGATTTTAAATTGATAAATAATGAAGATTCAGATTTAAAAATTGAAAAAATAGTGTCAAGAATTCAATAAAAGAAAACCTTTTTAATCTGTTTTATTTAGGAATGATATGGACGAGAAATTAATAGAATCATTAAGCCCAAATGAACTGAAAATTATTTGGAAGAAGCAAAAAAATATGGATGAAATTTGCAGACGCTCAAAACTTGACAGGACTTCTGTTCTTCGTGCTCTTGAGTATTTGGAGAATAAAAATATTGTAACTCTTTCAAAAGAAAGAAGAAAAATTGTTGAACTTGGGATTAACGGAGCGTTATACAGGAAAAAAGAATTGCCTGAAAGAAGATTGTTAAATTTGCTGAATGAAAAAAGAATTCTCAAGCTCGATGAAGCGCAAAAACAAAGTTCTCTTTCTGATGAAGAATTCAAGGCTTCAATAGGAGCATTAAAGAAAAAAGCACTGTTAGAAATAAAAAATGAAAAATTAGTGCTTACAGGAAGCGGGGACGAAATTTCAAAAAAAACTCTTGAAGAATTGTTCCTGGAAAGTTTGCCTATGGATTACAATTTGCTGACTCCTGAGCAGATGTATGCAATGAAATCTCTTGAAAAAAGAAGAAATATTGTTCAGATAAAAGAAGATGAAATTATCGGGATAAAAATTACAAAACTCGGAGAAGAGGTAATAAAGTCTGGAAAAAATGTCGGTGAGCTCATTGAAGCAATAACGCCAAAACTTCTTGAAAAAGAATCTGCGTGGAAAGGAAAAAAATTCAGAAGATATGATGTTACTTCTCCTTTGCCTACGATAAATGGAGGAAAAAGACATTTTGTAAATCAGGCAACAGACTATGCAAGAAAGGTATGGACAGAAATGGGTTTCCAGGAAATGAGCGGAGAGGTTATGCAAAGTTCGTTCTGGAATTTTGATGCGCTTTTCACAGCACAAGACCACCCTGTAAGAGAAATGCAGGATACATTCTTCATAAAAAAGAAAGTCGAACTTCCCGACAAGAAGTTAATAAAATCAGTAAAAGAAGCCCATGAAAAAGGAGTAGACAAAAGCAAAGGATGGGGTTATGAATGGAATGAAGAAGAAGCAAAAAAACTCGTCCTTAGAACCCACACAACTTGTCTCTCGGCAAATACTCTTGCAAATCTGGACAAAAAAAATATTCCCTCAAAATTTTTCGCGATTGGAAAATGTTTCAGGAATGAAACTGTGGACTGGAGCCATGGATTTGAATTCAATCAGACAGAAGGAATCGTCGTAGGAAAAAATTTAAATTTCAGGCATTTGCTCGGATACTTGCAGGAATTTTTCAGAAAAATGGGTTTTGAAAAGATAAGACTTCGCCCTTCATATTTCCCTTACACAGAACCGAGTGTTGAAATTGATGTATGGCATCCAGAGAAAAAAATCTGGTTTGAACTCGGAGGGGCAGGAATTTTCCGTCCTGAAGTTACAATTCCTTTACTAGGAGAAAAAATGACTGTTCTCGCGTGGGGGCCTGGTTTTGACAGAATGATTATGGATTATTATCAGATAAAAGATTTAAGAGAAATGTACAAGAATGATTTATCTCAATTAAGAAAAATGAAATTTTGGATGAAATAAAATGGAAAACTGCATATTTTGTAAAATTGTAAAAGAAGAGATTCCTTCAGTAAAAATTTGGGAAGATGAAAATCATATTGCAATATTGGATAAATTTCCTAATACAGAGGGGATGACTGTAGTAATAACCAAAAAGCATTTTGATAGTGATGCAACAGATATGCCCGATGGAGATTACAAAGATTTGATGATTGCAGCAAAGAGAGTTACTAAAATTCTTGAAAAAAAATTGGGGGTAAAAAGAGTTGCAATGATTATGGAAGGACTTGGAGTTAATCACGTGCACATAAAATTGTATCCAATTTATGGACTTGATAAAAAGTTCAGTGAAAAATGGGCTGACAATAAAGTTTATTTTAATACATATGAAGGCTATATTTCGACTCAGATAGGTCCTGAAAAAACAATTGAAGAATTAAATAAAATTGCAGAGAAGATAAGAAAATGACAAGAACAGAAACAGTTGGAATAATTTGCAAAGGCGATTTTGTATTGCTCGGATTAAAGAAAAAAAGATTTGGAAAAGGAAAATATAACGGATTCGGAGGAGGAGTTGAAAAGAATGAAATTTATGAAGAGGCAATAACCCGAGAAGTAAAAGAAGAATCGGGAATTAATGTCATCTTTCCCGAACATATGGGAAAAATATTCTATGAATTTGACGGCGGAGAACAGGACCACATAATTCATTTTTTTAAAATTACAGATTATAAAGGAATTCCGAAAGAATCAGATGAAATGATTCCGAAATGGTTTTATAAAAATAATCTTCCGTACGAAAAAATGTGGGAAGACAGCAAATACTGGCTCCCGATGTTGCTCGAAGATAAAAAATTTTATGGTGAAGTCTCTTATGATGAAAATCATAAAATAAAAAAATATTTTTTAAATGAAATAAAAATGAATATAGTTTGTTCAAAATGGCTGTAATATCATTCCCGAGAAAACAATTTGAGAAAGAAGTTGGAAAGTTAGATGAGAAAATGGAAAACAGAATTTCTATGTTCGGAACTCCGCTTGACAAATTTGATGACAAGACAATGGATGTTGAAATTTTCCCAAACCGCCCCGATTTGCTTTCTTATCATGGATTCAAAAGAAGTTTTCTTTCTTTTTTAGGGAAACAAAAAGGATTGAAAGAATATAAGATAAACAAACCTGAAAAAGATTACATTGTTAATATAGACGCTTCTGTCAAAAATATCCGTCCTTACACTGCCTGTGCAATTGTGAAAGGATTGAAATTTGACGACGATAAAATAAAAGAAATAATTGACATTCAGGAAAAATTGCATTTTACTGTCGGCAGAAAAAGAAAAAAGCTTGCGATAGGAATTTATCCGCTTGAAAAGATAAAACTTCCGATAACTTTCAAGGCGCTTGAACCAGACAAGATAAAATTCATTCCTCTTGAAACTGACAGGGAAATGTCAGGTTTGCAGATTTTGCAGAGACATCCAACAGGAAGGGAATATGCGCATTTGCTTGCAGGAAAATCTAAGTTCCCTATTTTTGTCGACGCAGATAATAATGTTTTAAGCATGCCTCCAATTATAAATTCACATACAACAGGGAAAATAACAAATGAAACGTCAGATGTTTTTATCGAATGTTCTGGATTTGACTTTGCAATATTGCAGAAATGTCTGAATATAATTGTTACAGTACTGGCAGATATGGGCGGGAAAATTTACCAGATGGAATTGCACGAAAATAGGAACAAAAAAATAACCCCTGACCTGTCTCCTGAAAAAATGAAACTTAACATAGAAAATGCAAATTCTCTTTTGGGGTTAAACCTGAACGAAAAACAAATCAAAGAATTAGTTGAAAAAATGGGATGTAATTACAGTAAAGGGATTATTGAAATTCCGTCGTGGAGAGTTGATATGCTTCATGAAGTTGATTTGATAGAAGATATTGCTATTGCTTATGGTTATGAAAATTTCGTTCCTGAAATTCCCCAGATTGCAACAATAGGAAAAGAGAACAAAAAAGAAATAATAAAAAGAAAAATTGCAGAATCCTTTTCAGGATTGAATATATTGGAAATTTCAGATTATCACCTCACAAGCAAAAATGATCAGTTCAGCAAAATGGGGGCTCAGGCAGAAAATTTTATTGAAGTTGAAAATTCAAAAACAGATTATACTATTTTAAGAAAAGACTTGACTCATTATTTGCTAAAGATTTTTTCAGAAAATGTCGATTCAGAGTACCCACAGAAAATATTTGAGATGGGAAAAATTTTTAATGATTACAAAGAAAAGGAAAATCTCGCCCTCGCAGTTGCTCCTGCAAATTTCACAGAGGTCAGGCAGATTTTGGAATATCTTTCAAGAATGCTGAACTTGGAAATCAAAGTTTCAGAACCAAAAGACAAAATCCCTAATTGGTTTATCGATGGAAGATGCGCAGAAATATTTTTAGACAATAAGCCAATAGGTTTCTTAGGAGAGATTCATCCAAAAATTTTAAAGAACTGGAAAATAAAAATGCCTGTTGCATTGTTTGAAATTAGCTTGGAAGAAGTTTTTAAGAAGTTGGATTAATAATGAAATCAAAGAATAAAAAAGAGTTAGATTATCTTCTCATCCCTACAGGATGGAAAAAACAAAGAGAAAAAAGAACACTGGAAGAATTGTCAAAAAGAAAAGTAAAAAATATTTTAGTTCTCAACGGACATGACAGCGAAGAAGATATTCTTTATCTTGGAAAAAGATTAAATGGCGGAGAGAAAATCGGTTTTGTGACTTTCCCTTTGCATTATCAGGAATATAAAGAACTAATAAAAAAAGCGCAAAAAGACAAAAAATTCCCTAAAAAGATAAAAACAGAAAACATAGCAACTCCTCAAACAATAAGGCAGTCTATTTACGGAATGCTAGGATTGCTGGAAGAAAGAATAGATAAAAAAATAAATTATGTAAATGAAGAACATAAAAATAGGTTCATAGAGAAAATAAAAAGTTTTGTTATCAAATTGCTGAAATCCTAACCCAAGTAATTTCCTTTCCCGTTTTCTTCTTTAGAATCCCATTTATTTTTTATAACATCAACAATTTCCAAAAGTTCTTTCTTGATTCCCTGCCATATCTGGTGGTATCGAATTATTGCCTCTGCTTCTTTTTTTTCGGAATATTCCAAATCAAGCTCAATTAGATCGATGTCAATTTTTGCGATTTTTTTGTATATTTCAGAAAGTTTTTCCTTATCGCCAATTCCGATTGTTTTTATTACAGCAAACATAAACATCGGCCCATTTGTCGGATTAATCAAAGATTCGATAAAACGGAGATAATTAAGGAATTTTCCTGTTATGACTTCTCTTACTTCTTTAAGGATAAAATCAGTTTCATATTCAGCAACTTTTTCAATTTGGAAATCTTTGTTCAGTTCCTCAAAAGAAGGAAGATTATACTTATCTCTGAAAAGATTATAACTTTCTTTTAATTGTCCAAGATTCCAGTCCATAAAAAATTCTTGGGGTAGAAGTTTATAAACTTTAGCAGTCGCGAACAGTATTATAAAGGGAAGTTTACAAAAGGAAACCGATAGGTGTCTTTTGAAAGCCTGTGCTGAGAGTTGAACTCAGGACCTCGACATTACCAATGTCGCGCTCTAACCGACTGAGCTACGCAGGCATTGATAATTCTATTTTATAAGAAGTATAAAAATATTTATCTTTTCTTAGAAATCAATTTCATAATTGCTAATATTAAAAGGACAATTAAAAATCCAGCTCCAATAAATCCAAAGACTATTGCTATTACAAAGAATAAATCATTAAGGAATTTGTTTTCAATAAATCTGTATAAAACAAAAGATACCAAAGACAATGCGATGAATAGTAATAAGTTATTTACAACAAGTTTTATTTTGTCACTTATGCTTGTTGCTCTTTTATATTTTGAAAAACTTTTTTTAGCAATAGTCTTTGGATTTATTGGAGCTGTTCTCTTCATCCTCTTTTTCTTTGCCATAATATATATTGGAACCTATGCTTTATAAATATTATGTTAATCAGCAGTTTTATTTCCTTCCCAGTTCATTTTTACCGCCTGCGTGGTGATAAATTTCATATTGTTGAAAACATTTCCAAGCCAGGAAAAATAAAGATTTGTAACTTTTTCCAAATCAGAAATTTTTTTTATTGAAATATCTTTTCCGTTGAATGCAAGGTAGAAGCTGAAAAAAGAAAATAAAATTAGCACTATCAGTAAAAAGGTTATGAATTTATGTTGAACTGCTTTCAATTTGAAAAGAACCCAGACAGCTACGATAAGAACAGCTACGATAAAAAAAATCACACCCATTTCCATAATTAATTAAGATAAAAGACATATAAAAATATTTCTAAATCAGTAACCTTTTAATATTCTAATTTGTCTTCTAATTGTATAGCCCCATAGTACAGCGGTCAAGTATATCGGCCTCTGGAGCCGGTGACCCAGGTTCGAATCCTGGTGGGGCTATATGCCCCTGTAGTCTAGAGGCCAAGGACACCACCCTCTCAAAACGCGAAAGCGGTTGAAAGAAGATTAAAAATCTGACTTCAAAACAAGTTATACGAGAGGTGATCAAATCTCGATGAGAGTGGAGATCTAGCATCTCAATGCAATCTCTCTAGAGAAATAACTTAAATCGCGGACAAAAATCCGCAATTAGGGTACGGTGGTAACCCGAGTTCAAATCTCGGCGGGGGCATATTATTTGAATGGAATTTTCCCAAAACCACAAACATTTAAATTCCCAATTATCATTAATTTACCGAGGTGAAATTGAAAAAAAATTCTGTAATAGCAGTTATAGCTTTATTTGTAATTGCAGGAACTTTAATTTTTTTTCTTATAATGAAGCCTGCTGTTAATTTAAGTTCAGGAGGGGAAATTGAATTGCAGTTGATTGCAGGAGGTTTTGTTTCCCCTGTAGAAATAACTTTCCCCGACGATGATTCAGGAAGATTATTCATTGCAGACCGCCCCGGAATTGTAAAATTAATTAATTCTGACGGAACAGTTCAGGAAGAACCATTTTTAGATATTACAGATAGAGTCGTTTCACTAAGTCCAGGATATGACGAAAGAGGATTGTTGGGGATGACATTTCATCCAGATTTCAAAAATAACGGGAAGTTCTATGTTTTTTACAATGCAGGATTAAGAGATGAAGCCAGAGATAATTGGGATTCAACGATAAGAATTTCTGAGTTTAATATTTTGGAAGAAAATAAAGCAGATCCAAATTCAGAAAAGATATTGCTAGAAGTAGACCATCCTCAAATGAATCACGACGGAGGAAAACTTTTATTTGGGAAAGAGGGGTATCTGTATATTTCAATCGGCGACGGAGGAAATGCTGATGATGTTGGCGAAGGGCATAATCCTGAAATAGGAAACGGACAGGACAGATTTACTTTGCTCGGAAAAATATTAAGAATAGATGTAAATAACCCGACAGCACCAAGACAATATGAAATTCCTGCAGACAATCCTTTTAGCGACGGGAAAAATGGGCTTAAAGAAATTTACGCTTATGGATTTCGAAATCCGTGGGGAATGTCTTTTGATGCCGAAACAGGAGATTTGTATGTTGGAGATGCAGGACAGAATTTGTGGGAAGAAATTTCTAAAGTGGAAAAGGGAAAAAATTATGGATGGAATATAAAAGAAGGAACACATTGCTTCTCAACAGAGACTCCTAACGAATCCCCTGAAGAATGCAGCAGTGTTGGGCATCTCGGTGAAGCGCTGATTGACCCTGTGATAGAATATCCAAACGCAGGGCAAAAAGGAGGATTTGGAAGAACGAATGTCGGAGGATTTATGTATCGCGGGACAGCAATTCCAGAGTTGTCTGGGAAATTTATATTCGGAGATTGGAGCACTGATTTTACAAAAACAGATGGGACATTATTTGTTGCAGAACCTTCTAGCGGATTATGGGAAATAAAAGAATTAAAAATAAAAGGCAGGCTAAATGGAAAGCTTAGAGAAGCAATTTTATCTTTAGGACAGGATTCTGAAAATGAGTTATATCTTTTAACAACAAGAAAAGTTGGCCCGAACGGAGATACTGGAAAAGTTTACAAGATTATTTCTCCATAATTTTTATAAATCAAAAATCCAAATCTGTTTGGTGACAAGAGTAAGCTTTACAGACAGCACATTTTGTGCAATAAAAGGATTGCTAAGATTATTTTCCGGAGAGAGGAATATCAAAATGCAGATTCTTATTTCTGCGATTGTAATTTTTTCTTCTTTTTTGCTTAATGTTTCAAATTATTACAAATTAATTATTGCTGTTATTTTTTTTATGGGGATTGTTCTTGAATTATTCAACACAAATATCGAAAGATTGATAGACATAATCTCCCCCGAATATAACAAAGAATTGGGAAGAATCAAAGACTCAATGGCAGGAATTGTCTTGCTGACTTTTATTGTTGCAATGATAGTAAGTTTGTTTATTCTTTTTAACAAAATGCTGATTTTTTGGAATGATGTTTCAAGAAATATTTTTCTGGTTTTGATGATAGCTTCAAATGTTGTTCTGCTATGTTTCATCTTTCTTGCAGTTTACATAAAAAACAAAAATTAAAAACAGATATTTCGTTATAGTAATATGGTGAAAAAAATTCTGGTTTTCAACGTCGGAAGTTCAAGCATAAAATATAGCCTGTTTGAAGATTTGAATTTGGTTGATTCTGGAAATTTTGAAAAGCTAAAAACAAAAGAGGATTACAGCAAATCTGTCGAGGAGATATTTAAAAAAATTAATGGAAATCATATCAGTTTTATCATTCATAGAGTAGTTCACGGAGGTGATTTGAAAAAACCATCAAAGATAACAAAAGAGACTAAAGAAAAAATAAAAGAGTATTCAGAGTTTGCTCCATTGCACAATCCGAAGCAATTAATGGTGATTGATTTATGCGAGAAGTATAAAAAAACGCAATATGCAGTTTTTGATACAATGTTCTTTTCAGAGATTCCTGATGTAGCAAAATTTTATGCAATACCTAAGGAGATAACAAAAAAATACGGAATTAAGAGGTATGGATTTCACGGATTATCTCACGAATATGTCTCAAGAGATTTGAAAGGAAAAACAATAACATGTCATCTTGGTTCTGGCTCAAGCATGTCAGCAATTTTAAACGGAAAAGCAATTGACACGACAATGGGTTTCACTCCTTCAGAAGGATTGATAATGGGTACAAGAAGTGGGACAATTGACCCCGGGATAATCTTCTTTCTTGAAAAAAAAGGTCGCAATGCAAAAGAATTATTGACAGAAGAGTCAGGATTGAAGGGACTTACAGGTTTCAATGACTTCAGAGACATCTTGTCAAAAATGAAAAAAAACAAAGATTGCAAACTTGCTTATGAAATGCTTGTTTATCAAATTTCAAAAATAATCGGCTCATACATCGTTGCTCTCGGAGGATTGGATAATCTTGTCTTCACCGCAAAGATTGGAGAAAATGTCCCTAAATTAAGAGAAGATGTTTGCAGGTATCTTTCTGTTTTTGGAATTGAGATTGATAAAGAAAAAAACAGATTGAATTCAGAAATTATTTCTTCAAAAAAATCCAATGTAAAAGTTTTTGTAAAAAAAACTAATGAAGAAAAAATGGCTGTAGAGAAAGTGTTGAAAATTTTATAAAGATAAAATGGTTATGAGTAATATGACAAAAATCCGGGTGGAAATTTCAGCAAGACATATTCATTTGTCAGAAAAAGATTTTGAAAAGTTGTTTGGAAAAAATAAAAACCTTGTTCCAATAAAAAAATTGTCTCAAATTGGGGAATTTGCTGCAGAAGAAAAAGTAACGTTAATGAATAAAGACAGGAAAATTGAAAATGTAAGAATTCTCGGCCCATTCAGAAAAAATTCTCAGGCAGAAATTTCTCTAACAGATGCTTATGGTTTAAAGCTTTCTCCATTGCCGAAAATAAAAGTTTCAGGAGATTTGGCAGATACTACAAATATTTCAGTCAAGGGTCCAAAAGGTTCAGTAAAAATTCCGTGCATAATTGCTAAAAGACATTTGCATTGTTCAGTTCAGGAAGCAGAAAAACTTAGGCTGAAAAACAATCAAAAAGTTTCTGTAAAAATTTCTGGAGGAAGAGAAGTGACATTTGGGGAAATTATTGTTAGAATAGGAGAAAATTTCAGGTTATCATTGCATCTTGATACTGACGAAGGGAATGCAGCAGGAATAACAGAAAAAACTTTCGGAGATGTTATAAAATGAAAATGAAATTCAAAACAAAAGCAAAAAAGACAATAAAAATATTCGGAATAGAGCTAAAAAAATCTTTAGTAACGGCAACAATTGCGGCTCTTGGTTTTTTAATTGCCTTATCATGGAGAGATGTAATCACAGAATGGCTTGGAAGATTTTCCGAAGCGAGTCCCCTTAAGAATAGTTTTATAAGTGCAATTCTTGTGACAATAATCGCGGTTATTGGTATTGTAATAATCTCAAAATGGAATGAAAAGAAAAAACAACATTGAACAAGTGATGAGTATTCTTGAAAAGAAGTTTCCAATAAGCAAAACAACTTTGAATAAAATGCGGAAAAATCCAAATGCATTTAAAATTCTGATTTCCTGTCTCCTTTCATTAAGAACTCAGGACAAAAACACAGAAATAGCGTCAGGAAGATTATTTGCCGTTGCAGACACTCCAAAAGAGATTCTTGCTCTTCCAATGAGAAAACTTGAAAAGTTGATTTTCTCTTCAGGGCATTACAGAAAAAAAGCAAGAACATTAAAGCATGTTTCAAAAGTTCTTCTTGAAAGATTCGAAGGAAAAGTTCCTAAAACAAGAGAAGAATTAATGAGCATAAAAGGAATTGGCCCTAAAACAGCAAATATAGTTCTTGCATTTGCCTTCGGCAAAAAAGTTCTTCCGATTGATACTCACTGTCACAGGATTCCAAATCGCCTTGGCTGGGTAAAAACAAAAACGCCTGAAAAAACAGAAGAAGAATTGAATAAGATTCTTCCCAAAAAATACTGGGGGGAATTTAATTCCATCTTTGTCCAGTTCGGGAAAACAATCTGCCAGCCGATTTCTCCGTTATGTTCAACCTGTCCGATAAATCAATATTGTCCAAGAATTGGTGTTGTAAAAAGCAGATAGATTTCTAACCCAAAATCTTTAAAAACCAACTTTTTCTAATCCTAATATGAAAAGATCAAGCCGTAGATGGAAAAAGAAACGCCAGATGAGATGGAAGTGGCAAAGAAAAAGGCTAAAGAAAGAAAAGCATAAGAGAAAGATGAGAAAGGAAAGAGCTAAGTAATTCTGTAATTAATATATTCTTAGTATAAAAAAGATTAAAAATAGATAAAAATTCAGGAATCAATGAGTCATAGAAATTTGCAGATAAAATACATAAATGAAGTAGACAAAGAATTTCTTAAAAAATTTTGGCGGTTAGGAGATTATCATACACCAGACGTGGTAATTAAGAAAGAACCAGAAAGAGTATTAGAAGGGATTGTCGAAAAGATAGGAAAAAAATTGAAGGCAGATTTGGCAGTAATTTTATCGACTAATGAGAGTTACATTGTGGATAAGAGAGGAACTCTAAATCAAGAGGTTGCCTTTTATCAAAAAACGTATCAACATTAGGTATCATTACAATAATCTTTATAAGTTCTGAGAAAAATATTCTATTATGGTATCCGGTATATGGACAGAAAAATACCGCCCTAACAAATTTTCAGAGGTTTTTGGGCAGGATAATTCTGTAAAAAGAGTTGAAGCGCTGACAAACTCATTGAATATTCCTCACATGATGTTTGCAGGGCCGGCAGGAACAGGAAAATCAACACTTGCTTTGATAGTTGTAAAAGAATTATACAAGGATAATTGGAAAGAAAACTACCTTGAATTAAATGCTTCTGATGAAAGAGGAATTAATGTAATAAGAGAAAAAGTAAAGAATTTCGCCAGGACAAAATCAATCGGAAATATCCCTTTCAAAATTATCTTTCTCGATGAAGCAGACGCCCTTACTCCCGAAGCTCAGCAGGCATTAAGAAGGACTATGGAAAATTATTCCTCAACCTGCAGATTCATTATGTCCTGCAACTATTCCAGCAAAATCATAGACCCAATCCAGTCACGTTGCGCTATATTCAGGTTCAAGCTCCTTGAAAAAAAAGATGTTGAAAAAGTGATAATCAGAATATGCGAAAATGAAAAACTGACAATAAAACCAGAAGCAATTGAAGTGCTGTATGAAGGCTGTGAAGGAGACTGCCGACGCTGCATAAATATTTTGCAGTCAACAGCGTCGATAGCTTTGTCTATAACTCCTGAACTTGTTGCTACAATAATTTCAAATACAAAACCGAGAGACATAAGAGTTGTTCTTGATTATGCAATTTCAGGCGATTTTCTAAAAGCAAAGGAAAAGCTTCTTGACATAATGCTCAAGGACAGCATTTCAGGGCAGGATGTTATTAAGGCAATTCAAAAAGAAATTTGGAACCTTCCAGTAGAGCCTACAATAAAAGTCAAGCTGACAGAAAAAACAGGTGAAGCAGAATTCAGAATTGTCGAGGGCAGCGATCCATTTATTCAGTTGCAGGCTCTTCTCGCATCCTTTGTTCTCGCTGGTTTGGGGAAGGAATAAAATGTCTGAAAACACAGAAGTCGAAATTCGTTCATTTATTTCTACAGAACAATATGTAAAATTATTAAATTTTTTCAGGCAAAACGCTGAATTTGTAAAAGAAGATTTTCAGGAAACTCATTATTTTGATTCTGAACAGGATTTGAGAATTCAGAAAAACAACAAAGGTTCAAAAATATGGATGAAAAAAGGGCAAATCCACGATGATGCAAGAGAAGAAATTGAAATAATTACTGACGGTGACTGTTTTGAAAATCTTGGAAAACTTTTTGGAAGTCTCGGGTATAATGTGGAAATAAAATGGCTGAGAGAAAGAAAACAATTTAACTGGAATGGAATAAAAGTTTGCCTTGATTATACAAAAGGTTATGGTTATATAATTGAACTTGAAAAAATAAGTGCGGCAGAAAACAAAGAAAAGATTGTTGAAGAATTAAAACAAAAGTTGAAAGAATTAAACATCCCTCTTACATCTAAAGATGAATTTAATAGCAAATATAATTTTTATAAAGAAAACTGGAGGAATTTGATATGAGCCCGTGGACAGAAAAATACCGCCCAAAAAATCTGGAAGAAATAAAGGGGCAGGATGAAGCAGTTTTCAAGATAAGGGAATTTCTGAAAAATTTTGGAAAGAAAAAAAATGCTTTAATTCTTCACGGCCCCCCTGGAACAGGGAAAACAAGCATTGCCCACGCAGCAGCAAAAGAAAATAATTTTGAAATATTTGAGCTGAATGCTTCTGATTTGCGAAACAGGGAAAAATTAAAAAATATTTTAAGGCCTGCAACAGAACAAATGCCTCTGGAAAAAAGCGACAAGATAATTTTAGTGGATGAAGTTGACGGAATTTCCGAATATGATTATGGAGGGCTTGGGGAACTTTTAAGCGTCATTGAATCAACTTCGTTCCCAGTTATAATAACTGCAAATGATATATGGGACAAAAAATTTAGTGCATTAAGAAAAAAATGTGAAATGTTGCAGTTAAAGGAAATTAATGTCAATGTGTTGAAAAATGTCATCCTGGAAATTTCAGCGAAAGAAAATATTTCTGTTAATGATGATTTGATTAATGAACTGTCTGCAAAAGCAAAGGGCGATATGCGTGCAGCAATAAATGATTTGCAGGCATTATCAAAGTTAAAGGATTATTTTTCAGTAATTCTCGACGAGAGAAACAAGGAAACAGACATTTTCAGTTCACTAAAAAAAGTTTTTCAGGAAAAACCGGAAAATGAAATGCTGGGAATTTTTGATTCGGTAAATATGTCCATTGATGATATAATTCTCTGGATTGAAGAGAATATTCCTGCAGATTACAAAGGGGAAGAGCTTGCCAGAGCTTATGATTTGCTAAGCAAGACAGACGTTTTCCGAGGCAGGATTCACAAGCAGCAGTATTGGAGATTTTTAGTTTATGAAAATATTTTCTTAAGCTATGGAATTGCATCATCTAAAAAAAATACAAAAACAGGATTTACTTCTTATAAAAAACCTTCAAGAATTTTGCAGATTTGGCTTAACAATCAAAAGACAGTTCATAAAAAATCAATTTGCCATAAGTATGCAGAATATGTTCACGTCAGCCATAAACGGGCAATGACAGAATTTCCTGTTATAAAATTAGTAATAAAGTCAAATCCCGAAATACAAAAGGAATTGAAATTGGAAGAAGAAGAAATTGAATACCTGAAAATTTAATCTTTTTTTAGAAATTCTGCAAACTCTTTTTTAAGCAAATCCGCCTTGTCAGTATTTTCCCAAGTAAAAAGTTCTTTCCCGTTTTTCCACGTGTACTTTCTTCCAAAATGTCCATATGAAGCTGTTGGAAGATAGATTGGATTTTTTAGTTTAAGATGCTTGATGATATCAGCAGGCTTTATAGGAAAATATTTGAAAATTGCTTCTTCAATCTTTTCTTCGGGAGCATGATTTGTTCCGAAGCAATCAACATTTATTCCGACAGGTTTTGCGACGCCGATTGCATAGCTTAGCTGAACTTCACATTTGTCTGCAAGTCCTGCAGCTACGATATTTTTTGCAATGTATCTTGCAGCATAAGCTCCGCTTCTGTCAACTTTGCTCGGGTCTTTTCCTGAAAATGCTCCGCCTCCATGTCGCCCGACACCGCCATAAGTGTCAACGATAATTTTCCTTCCTGTAACTCCTGTATCTCCTTCAGGCCCTCCGATTATAAAAGAGCCTGTTGCATTAATATGAATTTTTGTGTTATCATCAATCATTTCCTTCCCGCAGACAGGATAAATAACTGAATTTAAAATATAATGATTCAACAAATCTTCAGAAATGTCTTTTGTATGTTGCTGTGCTATAACAATTGCTTCTAATCTTTTTGGTTTATTGTCTTCATATTCAATTGTAACTTGGCTTTTTCCATCAGGTCCTAGGGAAGAGATTATCCCGCTTTTTCTAACCTCCGCAAGTCTGAAAGCTAACTTGTGTGCAAGTATAATCGGCATCGGCATCAGTTCAGGAGTTTCATTGCAGGCAAAACCATACATCATTCCCTGATCTCCTGCTCCTTGTTCTTTTTCTTCAGAAGAATTTACTCCCTGAGCGATGTTAGGGCTTTGTCTGTGAATTGAACTCCAAACTCCAGCATCTTCATAATCAATTCCAAACTCAGGATTAGTATAACCGATTTGTTTTAATGTAGCCCTTGCAATTTTTTGAACATCGCAATATCCGGCAGTAGTTACTTCCCCTGCAATATGAACGCTTCCCGTCGTAACCAAAGTCTCAACAGCAACTCTTGAATTAGGGTCTTGTCTTATCAAATCGTCGAGAATTGCATCAGAAATTTGGTCGCAGATTTTGTCAGGATGCCCCTCTGTAACAGACTCGGAGCTTATCAATCTCTTTTTCATAAAGATAAAAAAATAAATTAATATTTAAAATTAATTGTAAGAAATAATATATATTAAATTATTTTAAAATCAACACGCAACCTTGTCTTGTAAGGAGCAATTTCCCCTGCTCGCTTTACATTCAGGATTTTAATTTTCTTTTTTGATTTATTTGCTTCGTTTTTTATTTTTTCTACAATCAGGTTAATATCTTCAATTTTGCAAAAATCATAATAATAAATTCTGGTTCCTTTTTTTGATAAAAAAAATGCTTCTTTCAGAAAACTATCTTTCAGCTGAGGGCGGGGCATGACAATGACATCAAATTTTTGATTTATTTTTTGTGCAACTTTTTTAATGTCTCCATTGACTAATTCAATTTTTTCTTTTAATTTATTCAGCTTGATGTTCATTTCAGCATATTTGTTTGCCTCTCTGTTAATTTCATTTGAGAAAACTTTCTTTGCAGGAGAATTTTTTGCAATAACGACTGAATAAGGAGCAACCCCTGCAAACATAACCAGCACAGTTTCATTTTTCTTTATCTTGTCTGCAATTTCTTTTCTTTCATTGCTCAGTCTCGGGGAAAAATAAGTTTTGTCAACATTAAATCTGAAAACACAATTATTTTCCCTGTATAAAGCTTCCTTGGTGTTTTCCCCTTCAATAAAGTTCGTCGAGATTTTTCTCAGCCTTCCTTTTATTTTTTCTTTCTTTTCAAGAATAGTTCTTATTCCTTTATTCTCTCCAAGAATTTTTTTTGCAATTTTTTTCTTGTCTCCGATTTTTGTTTTCTCAGGAAATTTTACAATTGCAATATTCCCAATAGCATCAAAAGATTTTACATTCATAAAAGCAAAAAGCCAACAAAATTTATAAAGATGTTTATTTTATTTATAAAATGAAAAAGAGTTTGCTGATAGTTTTTATTTTAGTTATGGCAGTCGGATTTGTCAGCGCGCAGGACTTATTGAGCGATTTGCTTAACAGTCTTGATGAATCAATGGTTGTCTTGTCCGCAATATTCATAATATCATTTTCAATTTTATATTTCTCGCTCAGCAAGCTTTTGTTCAAAAAAGATGTTACAATTTCAGCAGTTATCTCTGTAATTCTTGCTTTTCTCATAACATATGGAGTAAACAAATCAGGATTTGATTTCAGCGGATTTTTCTTTGACTTAGGAATTTCAGAAAATGTATTCATGACAATAATTCCCTTGGCAATTCTCGGAGGAGTAGTTTTCACGATAATAAAATTAGGAAGCAAATCATTATTGGTCTTCGGAGGATTGTTAGTCGCATTAAGTTTCTTCGTCTATGCAAAAGCCCTTTTGATAGTAGTTGGAATAATATTGTTAATAATAGGAGCTATTTTAGCTACAAGAAAAAATAAGAAAAACCCTCTTTATCAAGGAAGAGATTAAAATAAAGTTTTCTGCTTGTTTTTTTCAAGAATTTCTCTAAGTCTCTCAAGCTGCTTCTGAACCCTTTCATCTGAAAAATCGTGTTCTTTTACAAGAATTTCTCTTATCTTTTTTTCATTTACTTCGGGAAATATAAAAACAGAATGAGCAACATCTGGTTTATGAAACAATTCAAAAATTTCTCTCCAGTCAAATTTATCTTCCTCAGGAAGATTTTGCATTTGCTCCTTGATGCTGTCAAAAATCATAACAGGCTGTTTGAATCTTTTAACAATTTGCAAGGCTTTTTTCTGCCCAATTCCAGGAATTCCTTTTGGATTATAGTCAGTCCCGACAAGTATCCCAAGACAAATTAATTGATCAAGATTTATTTCTAAAAAATTCAAAACTTTCTCAAGTTCAATCATTTCTGGTTTCACTTCCATCCATCCGCTGATTTTTTTCTTTTTTTTTGCAAGTGTTAAATTTCTTACTAACTTTGGAGCTCCGAAAAGCAAACTGTCATAATCCTGGCTTGCGCTCGCATAAATTTCTTTTCTTGTTCTTGCAAGGTAAGCTGCCTGAGCTTCTCCTTCTCCTGGAGCCTGAATAATTGCAATGCCCATTGCTTCAAGAAGTTGCTTGCTTTCCTTAATCATATCGTCGTCAAGTCTTACTAACTGGCTGCTGTATGTTTTCATTCTTTCAAAATCTTCTTCGCCTCTCGCTTCTTCATATCTGCTTCTTGCAATTTCTCTCGCCCCGCTTCGTTTTGCAAAAGTCTTGTATTTCAATTCAGGAGGTTTTCCGTCAAAAACATAAACAAGTTTTATTCCGTGTTCAAGCAAAGCAATATTCCTGTAAAAAATTCCTGATAAATGGCTTGTAATCCTTCTTTTGCTGTCCATCAAAGGAGTCCCGTCAACTTGCCTTATCGAAGACAAAAATTGATAAAGAATATTAAACGCATCAACGCAGATTGTTTTCCCCTTCAAATCAGAAAGTTCAATTTCATGCCTCGGGATGATTTCCCTTATGTTTAATCCCATGATTTATTCACTAAGATTGCATATAAATAGTTTATTATAGAGAAGTTTTAGACAGTTCTTCAAGTATCTTTTTATGCTTGTTTAAGAAAACCCATTTGTGAAGCTTCGCAAAGTCGTAATTGCATTTTTTGAAAACAATATCTGCAATTTTATGTCCCACTTCATTGTTAAAATCTTCATCAGAGTCGTAATTAAAATATAACTCTGCAAGTTGATTTGCCATAAAAAATCGTCGATAACACAATATTTAAATGTTGTCAAAAGTTAAAATTTATATGAGAATTGAATTTATCCCGATAGATTACGACTATTTTGATTTTGAAGGTAGGAACTATGCAAAAGTAATCGGAAGAGACTCAAAAGGCAAAAGAGTCTGCATCATTGATTCCTGCGACGTGTATTTTTGGGCAGTTTTGAAAGAAAAATTAAGCCAGAAAGAAATTGAAAAATTAAGGGAAAAGATAGACGCAATACAGCTGGATGTTAAGGGAAGGAAGACTAAAGTTGAAAAAACAGAAGTTCTAGAAAAGAATTTCCTCGGCAAAAAAGTAAAGGCAATAAAAGTCTACGCCACAAATTACAAGGACTTGCACGACATAGCAGACCAAATGGGTATGCCTGAAATAGAAAAACGAAGAGGTTATGACATAGGATTCATAAGCCACTACATAATTGAGAAAAAACTCGTTCCGCTAAACTGGTATGAAATTTCAGGGGAAGCGATGAATAATAGTCTCGAATTTGGAGGAATAGATTCTGCACTAAACGTTGATTTGTGCATAAAAGTTGATTCAATAAAAAAAATAGAAAAAGAAAATTTTTCTCCGAAAGTTCTTGCATTTGACATTGAAGCAGATGAATTCAGGATTGGCGAGGGAGAAATTTTGATGGTTTCTCTTGTCGCAGAAAATTTCAAGAAAGTGATAACGTGGAAAAAATGTCCGAAAAAATTAGATTATGTCGAATGCGTAAAAGATGAAGCAGAACTTTTGGAAAAATTTGCAGAAACAATAAAAAAGATTTCCCCTGATTTTCTCGTCGGATATTTTACAGACGGATTTGATTTTCCATATGTTAAAGCAAGAGCAAATTTGCATAAAGTAAAACTGGACATTGGACTTGATGGAAGCCAACCGAAATTTTCAAGAAGCGGAGTCGGGAAATTCGGAACTGCAAAAATAGACGGAATTGTTCACATTGATTTGCTGAGATTTATCCAGACAGCTTATTCCCAGTATATGCAGTCAGAAATAATGTCCCTAAATGAGGTTGCAAATGAGCTTCTTGGAGAAGGGAAAAAAGATTTTGAATTCAGGCATTCCTCAAAAATCAACGGCGATGAATGGGCAAAATATTTCGAATACAACTTGCAGGATTCAGTTTTGACGTATAAATTATTTGAAAAAATCTGGCCTGATTTGCTGGAATTTACAAGAGTCATGCAGGAGCCTGTTTTTGATGTTTCAAGAAACGGAATGTCAAGAAATGTTGAAGATTACATTTTGCATAATCTCGAAAGGTTTAATGAAATTCCTGAAAAGCGTCCTGCTTACGACGAGATAGGAGAAAGAAAAGGAAGAGAAAAATACACAGGAGCATTTGTATTTGAACCAACTGCAGGGTTGTACGAAGATTTAGGAATATTTGATTTTACAAGTTACTGGCCGAGCATCATCGTTACATTTAATCTTTCAAAATCAACAATGCTTGAAAATAAGGAAAAAAATTCTCTTGAAGTTGATTTAAAGGACAAAAAAGTTTATTTCTCAAAAGATCCGGGATTTTTTCCTGAAATGCTGAAAGAAATAATAGAAAAAAGAAAAAAATACAAAAAAGAACTTGCTGAGAAATTTGATGTCATAAAAAAAGCAAGAAGCAATGCTTTCAAACTTTTGGCAAATGCATCTTATGGTTATCTCGGATTTTTCGGTGCAAGATATTACTGCCCAGAAGCTTCTGCATCAGCGACGTCAATTAGCAGGGATTTCATAAAAAGAATAATCGAAAAAATAAACAATGAAGGTTACACTACAATTTACTCAGATACAGATTCTATTGCTTTTTTATTGAATAAAATTTCAAAACAAAAAACTCTTGATTTCCTTAAAAAATTAAATTCAGAACTTCCTGGAATTATGGAATTGGAACTTGAAGATTTTTACAAAAGAGGAATTTGGGTTACTACAAGAACAGGAGAGTTTGGAGCAAAGAAAAAATATGCGCTGATTAATGAAAAAGACAAACTGAAAATAAGGGGTTTTGAAACAGTCAGAAGAGACTGGTGCACTCTTGCGAGGGAAATTCAGAATAAAGTTTTGCTGATGATTCTCGAGGACGGAAATGAAAAAAATGCATTGGATTATCTTAAGAAAATTATAAAAGAAGTCAAGGAAAGAAAAATTGAAGTGAAAAAAATGACAATCAGGACTCAGATGAAAAAACCATTAAGCGAGTACAAATCAATTACTCCCCACGTCGTAGCTGCACAGAAAATGTTGGAAAGAGAAATGCCGATTGATATGGGAAGTCTAATTGAATATTACATAGCAGAAACAGCAGACAAGAAAAAACTCGTAAGAGACAAAGTAAAACTTGCCGATGAAGCCGGAGAATATAACATTGAATATTACTTAAAACATCAGATACTTCCTGCTGTTGAAAATATTTTGCAGGTTTTCAGTTTCGATGTCAATACAATTATTGAAACAAAAAAGCAGAAGACATTGGGGGATTTTTGATGACAAAACGAAATTACGAACCAAAACCATTATTCGTTGAAAGAATGAAAGAACTTCTTGGAAAAGATTTTGAAAATTATTTGGAAACCTTAAAAAAAGATCCTGTTCGTTCTTTTCGTTGCAATACGTTAAAAATTTCTCCTGACAAATTAAAAAAAAGACTTGAAGAAAAAGGATGGAAAATAAAAGTTCCTTTCAAGAATTTTCCTGAGATTATGATTGTTGAATCAGAACTTCAGCCAGGAGAACTTGGAAGAGCGTTGGAACATCTCCTCGGTTATTATTACATTCAAGAAATTGCAAGCATGTTGCCTCCATTGGTTTTATCTCCAAAACCAGATGAAAAAGTTTTAGATTTATGCGCTTCTCCCGGAAGCAAAACAACCCAAATGTCGGCGATGATGGAAAATTCAGGATTGCTGATTGCAAATGAAATGAAAATAGGAAGAATAAAAATTCTCGCTGCGAATACAGAAAGATGCGGAGTTATGAATATGATTATCACAAAAAAAGACGGAATTGCATTATGCAAAAGATTCAAGGAAAATAATTTTCTCTTCGATAAAATATTATTAGATGCGCCTTGTTCAGGAGAGGGAACAATAAGAAGCACGCCAAGAACTTTGGAAATGTGGAATATAAAAACAATTGAAAATCTTTCAAAACTCCAGAAATCATTAATTGCATCAGCGATAGAGATACTAAAACCAAACGGGGAATTAGTTTATTCTACCTGCACTCACGCACCAGAAGAGAATGAAGAAGTTATTAACTTTGCTCTTAAAAATTTTAATGTCAAAATCGAAAAAATAAATCTGCCGTTAAAAACTTTAGCAGGGATAACTAAATTTGGAGAAAAAGAATATCTTGAAGACGTTAAATATGCTTGCAGGGTTTACCCTCATTTATCAGATACCGAGGGATTTTTCATTTCGAAAATTAAAAAAATTAATAAAAATGGGAAATAAAACAACACGAAATGAGAAGTGCCGAGCAGAGGGATTTTTCATTGCAAAACTCAGAAAGACAAAATGAAAGAAAAAATAAAAAAAATATTGAAAAGAATTTTTCTTGTAATTTGGATTTTAATTGGAAGCTTTTTATTTATAACAACAATTCTTGCAGGAATTAGAATGGCTACTTTCAGCGGTTCAGGTTTCGGCGGAGTTGCAGGAGCAATTGGGATTACAGTAATATTTGTAACAATTATGGCAATATTTTCAATTTATGTTATAATCACAATCTTATTTTTATTCATTAAATGGCTAATCAGAAAAAGAAGGAACAACAAAAGAAAATGATCCCCCTAAAATTTTTCAACAAGCAAGAAAAAGAAAAGTTCATAAAAAAACTTAACGAGCAGTTTGGAATAAAAGATATTCCGTTTAGTATTGCCAAACTTGGAAGCGAGAGGATTATTATTTTTTCAGGGGATGTTTCAGAAAAAGAAATTCTTGGATTAGACAGAGTTGCAAGAATCGAAGGAATCGGATTATATTTTGCAAAAATTGATGAAAAAACACAAGATATAAGATTGAGTATTGAAGGAGTGCAGTTAGTAGCGAAACAGATAACCAAAAATATTTTTGAACTTGATGAAAAGACAGCAGAACAGTGGATGATGGGGCAGGATTTGAATATGACAACAGGAAAAAAAGGTTTCTATATAATGAAATTCAAAGATGATTTTCTCGGAACAGGGAAGATATCAGCAGAGAAAATTTCTAACTTTATACCAAAAAGCAGAAGATTAAAATATAAGGAAAATCAACCATGAGTAGTAATTTAAAGGGAAGGTTAAGCGAAGGAAACCGATAAGGTGTCCTCGCAGTAGAAGAATGACGCTCACACCAAAACAAAAGGAAAAAATTTTGCAGGCAGGAAAGATTGCCAGCGAGGTAAAAAGCTGGATTAAGCCCCAGATAAAAAAAGGAATTTCTCTTCTTGAACTCGCAGAGAAAATTGAAAATAAAATTTTTGAATTAAAAGGAAAACCTGCTTTCCCTACAAATCTTTCAATAAATGAAATCGCAGCACATTACACGCCTTATTATAACGACGACCTAGTTGCCCAGGGATTGTTAAAAATTGATTTCGGAGTTCACGTCGACGGCTGGATTGCAGACACAGCTTTTTCAGTTGATTTGGAGAATAATTCAGAAAACAAAAAACTAATTGAAGCATCTGAAAAAGCCTTGAAAAGCGCAATCAAAGAAGCAGAGAGAAAAAGTTCTCTCGGAGAAATTGGAAAAGCAGTTCAGGAAACAATTGAATCTTACAAATTTTCTCCGATAATAAATTTGACAGGGCATGAAATGGAAGAATATGAACTTCACGCAGGATTGACAATTTTGAACATCGCCAACACAAAAAAAGAAAGTTTACACAAAGGATTGTTTGCAATTGAGCCTTTTGCGACAACTGGCTCAGGAAAAATCTACGAGGGGAAACCTTCTGGAATTTATATTTTAATTGACAGTAAAAATGTAAGAAATCCAACTGCAAGAGAGATTCTTGATTTTATTTCTGAGGAATACCAGACGCTACCTTTCTGTTCAAGATGGCTTGTAAAAAAATTCGGGACTAAATCCTTGTTTGCATTAAAACAATTGGAAGACAATGGAAATTTACATCAGTATCCACAGTTAGTTGAAGTCTCTCACTCAAAAGTTTCTCAGGCAGAAAATACAATTTTAGTCGACGACAGAGTTATTGTGACGAGCGAATAATTTTATAAATCCTTTCCGTGAATTTGTTTATATTTTTCCTTCATTTTTTGAGCATCTTCTTTGCAAATTGTGTGGCTGATATTGCCTTTATATTCTTTAAGCAAAGAATCATATTTTTCAGGATTCTCATCTCTTCTAAAAAAATTTCCATTTTCATCCTTGATTCTATTGCACCACGCACATACTATCAAAAGTTTATCATCAATATTTGTCATTTTAAAAATTAAGAATTATCCCAAATAAGTGTTGTCTATTGGAAGTGCTGCCTTCGCTGATTTTAAATATTCAGCCTCTATCTTTTTGTATAAATCAATAGTTGATTTTGTAACGCTTGGTTTTATTTTCTTCAATGCATCTTCAAAGTGTTTTTTCCTTACTTGTTTTGAACCCATGTCTTCTCTAAGAGCAAAATAAGCAGCTTCTCTCGCAACAGCTTCGATATCTGCTCCTGTATATCCATTTGTTTCCCTCGCTAATTCCTTTAAGTCAACATCTTTTGCAAGAGGCATTTTTTTTGTATGAATATTCAAAACCTGAAGTCTTCCATCTTCTTCAGGAGCATTCACTAAAAGTATCTTGTCAAATCTTCCTGGTCTTAAAAGCGCAGTGTCAAGCATGTCAGGACGATTCGTAGCTCCTATAACAATTACATCATTCAAGTCTTCAAGTCCATCCATTTCTGCAAGCATTTGATTCAAAACTCTTTCAGTAACTTTTGTTCCTGTTTCCATTCCTCTTCTTCCTGCAAGCGAATCAATTTCGTCGAAGAAAACAACACACGGAGCAACTTGTCTTGCTCTTTCAAAAATCTTTCTCATTCCTTCTTCAGACTTACCAACCCACATGCTCAATAAACTTGGTCCTTTTACTTGTATAAAATTTGCTTCTGATTCTTTTGCAACAGCTTTTGCCAAAAGAGTTTTACCTGTTCCAGGAGGTCCGTAAAGTAAAATTCCTCTGCTTGGTCTTATTCCTAATCTTTCAAAACTATCTGAATATTTCATAGGCCACTCAACAGCTTCTTTTAATTCCTGTTTGACAGAATCCAATCCTCCGACGCTGTCCCATTCAATATTAGGGGTTTCAACAAGAACTTCTCTCATTGCGCTTGGGCGTACTGTTTTAAGAGCGTCGATAAAATCATCATGATTAACAATTAACTTTTCAAGAATTTCCTGAGGAATTTTTTCGTCAGCATCAAGTTTCATTTGAGGAAGTATTTTTCTTAAGACACCAATTGCAGATTCTTTTGTCAAAGATTCCAAGTCAGCCCCGACAAATCCGTGAGTAACTGAAGCAATTTCATTAAGATTTACTTTCTTATCTAAAGGCATATTTCTTGTATGAATTTTCAAAATTGCTAATCTCCCTTCTTTTCCGGGAACAGAAATTTCCAATTCCCTGTCAAATCTTCCAGGTCTTCTTAGAGCAGAGTCAATTGCATTAGGACGATTAGTTGCACCAATAACAATTACTTTTCCTCTTGATTTTAATCCGTCCATCATAGTAAGAATTTGCGAAACAACTCTTCTTTCAACTTCTCCCTGCACTTCTTCTCGCTTAGGAGCGATTGCGTCAATCTCGTCGATAAAAATAATTGCGGGCGCTGTTTTTTCAGCTTCTTCAAAAATGTCCCTTATCTTTTTTTCAGATTCACCGTAGAACTTTGACATTATTTCAGGCCCGTTAAGCAAAATAAAATTTGCTTCTGATTCATTTGCAACTAATCGTCCTAATGCAATTG
>JAMCXF010000023.1 GCA_023475035.1 Candidatus Pacearchaeota archaeon | reverse complement strand
TGCAGAAAGAAAATTTCAAACTTATACTCTTCAATTCAGAATTGACAATTTTTTTATCGGCATTAATCCTGTGAAATCTTCTGAAGCCGGAACTGGAGGATATTTAATTGAGATTTATGAAGAAAAATCTCCTTCTGAAAACATAAGAAGAATTTTTGAAGTTGATGAAACTCCTGTTGAAATTTTTGATGAAATCATCAAAAAGAAAAGAATGTCAAACACAAATTGTTACGCTGCTCAAATCGAAGCTAATACACCTGAATTTGATATAATATTCAACAAAACATATGGGCTTAAAGGAAAGGAAAAGGTTTACCGAAGATGGTGGCATGTTCACGGAAAGGTATATGGGAATTTTACATCAATCATAGACATTGACGGCGACGGAAATCCTGACAGAATATCTTACGGCGATAAAACACTGGAACTTTATTCAGGAAAATCTTTTGAAAAAAATAAAGATATGATTGCAGGTGGAATAAAATTATTTGAAAAGGCAAGAAAATATTTCGCAGAGAATGTTGGTTATTTCTAATTCGCAAGAATTATAAAGTGCAATGATTATATTCAGATATATATTTTAAGAGGCATAACATGACAAAATACGGACGCGCTGCGCAGAAATCTGTTAAGACTGCAATGCACAAAATGAAAAGAGGAAAATTAATCAGCGGAAGAAGCGGGAAAAAAGTAAAAAGCAGACAGCAGGCAATTGCAATAGGATTGTCTGAGGCGAGAAAAAAAGGAGCAAAACTTCCGCCGTATAAGAAATAGTTTATAGAGTTTAGAAGGAGGTGATGAGATGAAAGATTTATTCAAAAAATACGGAAAGCCAGCTTTGGCTGTTGCAATTTTTGTAGCGCTTGTTCATGCAGTATGGGCATTGCTTGTTGCAATCGGCTCCGGAGAAACTTATCTTGACTGGATTTTCCCACTGCATTTTCTAAATAATGTGTATAATGTAGCTGACTTTAACATCATGACTGCTGTAATACTTGTAGTAATGGCTTTTGTGATGACTTACATTGCAGCATTGGTATTTGCAATTATCTGGAAAATGATAATGATGAAAAAAAGATAAATAAATATTTTTTATTTTTATTTTTTAATTTGTGTATTTCAGATAGGCAAGGTTTAAATAATATTTTTGCAATTTCAAATTATGAAAAAAAATCTTGCCAGGATTTTGAGTGCAGCAGTTCTTAGCGCAGGATTATTTTTTACCCCTGCAAAAAAAACAGATGCTGGTGAGTTCTACCTTTTTGGAAATCTTGTTTATGGGCCTAAAACAGATGTAACACGAACAGCCCAAGTAGATTCTGTTCCTGAATACATAAGAGATGTTCCTGCTCATTCTGATGATTTATGGAAAGTTAATCCTTCTGATGTCGCACCTATCTCTGATTCCAGTTTTAATTTTTCTACAGCAAGTAATGAGTTATTAAATTTAAATTTAGATATTGGCGCTGGATACAGAGATGATATTTTTGATTTTAAAATTGGACCGAGACTGGGATACTCTTTTGGGAGAAGCATTACTCCATCAGATGCATGGGTCTTTGACATACCAGTAAAAGAAAGAAATTATACTAATCATCCCGGGACAGAAGACAGAAGCGTTGGTGCAGCATTAACTTATTATGGCTGTAACTTTGAATCTTTTCCCCTGTCTATAGGAGCGTCAACACGAGCTTCATTAGCTTTCGATATAAGTGAGGGAAATGAAATTTTTTTCATTAAACCTTTTATTGAATATTCTGCAATGTATTCTCCTTCTCATTTTGTTATAGAAAATGGGTGGGACAGGTATGGAGGTCTTGAAACGAAAGATACCTTTAATTTGACAAATGGTTCAATAAATCATTCAATCGAGGGCGGAATAGGTTTTTCTGCGCCTGGTTTTTCAGTAGAAATATTTTCAGCAATTGATATACCGCAAGTCTTAACAACTTCTCTCGGAAATGAAACAGGATTCAGATATGATTCAACAGCTAATATTTCAGTAGGAATAAGAACTGGATTTTCTATAGATAGTCTGATTTTTAATTAAATTTTATTTTCTTATTCTTCCTTCCTGCCAGTCCTTGAGAATTTCCCTCGCTGTCTTGTCTTCGTTAACTTCATTTCCCTTTTTTAGAAATCCTCTTTTTCTTCCAAATTCTTCAATCAATATTTCAGCATCTCCTTCGGCATCGATGTTGTAAAATTTTTCAAGAAGCAATGGAAATTCTTTCATTATTGCAGACACAGCAATTTCAGGATATTTTACCTGACTTGAAGAACGGGCTCCGAGTTTTGTATGCTTTGACATTGCAGAAATGCTTGAACTTGAATATTCTTTTCGTGGAATAACTCCTGGGCTGTCGATGAGAACTATGTTCGATGTTAAATTTACTTTCTGAAGCCCTCTTGTGAATCCTGCGTCTGCTCCGACTCCTGCTGATGGTTTTCCGACGAGAAGATTGATTAAAGAACTTTTTCCTGTGTTTGGAAGCCCTATTATACCGACGGTGATTTTTCCCAGCGCCTTATCAACAGGATGTTTCACATTGTAAGAAGTTATTTTTATTTTGTTCCTTAATTCTTTTCCCCCTTTCCTTGTTATGCACGATACAAAAACTTTTGGAGTCAATGACATAATTTCCTCTTCTTTTGCTTTCCTTATGTCAACCAAATCTGCCTTATTGAAAACATAAATTATTTTCTTGTCCTGTTTTAAGATTGCTTTTTCAAGTTCAGGATTTCTTGTTTCCTGTATATATCTCGCGTCAAGGACTTCTAAAATTATATCTGACATCTGAACAATTTTGTCAGCAAGTTCAGGATATTTTGGGCGTTCTGTTCCCGAATATCTCGGATTCTTCATTATCATCGACGATTTATGCTTCACTCCTCTGGAAAATTTAAGCGGATTTTTCATAACAAAATAAAGAATATTGAGTTTATAAGATTTGATTAGCATAAAACAAATTTTTTTAAAGAGGATAATTCTATATTAATAGAGGTTAATTAAAATGCTAAATAAAAAGGGGAGAAAAAAATTTGATATTTTCTTGGTGCTAATTTTTTTGTCTATAATAATATCTGCAAATGTTTCTGCTTCACGGCTTCCGACGATTGGCGGAGATTCAGATACTTGGGGAACAGTGCTTAATGATTTTTTGAATGTTTCTCATAATGCAAGCGGGCAATTAAAAAATATTGACAATACTGTTGATGGGGCTACTAATATTATTGGAAATTTGAATATAACTGGAAATATCGGTGCATTAAATCTTAATGTAACAGCAGGAAGCATTCAAAATACAATAGTTGGATTAGGAGCTTCCTCTGGTTTACCTATCGGCACAGGGTCAACACAAAGCACGTTAATTGGACATGGTGCAGGAAATGGGAATACAGGGGGAATTTATAATACTCTTTTAGGTTACTTTGCTGGGAATGGTATAGGAGGAAATGTTGTAACTGCAGTTGGGGCTAATTCAGGAAAGAACAATCTTGGTGATTATCTTATAGCAATAGGTTACCAAGCAGGACAAGACAATAATGCAAAGAATGTTATAGCAATAGGTACAGCAGCAGGAAGTTCTGTAGGATTATATGGAAATTACAGTATTTGGATTGGCTATCTTGCAGGAAATTTAAATAAAGGAAATAACTCAATAGGAATTGGTTACCAAGCAGGACAAAACAATAAAGGAAACTATTCAATATTCTTGGGAAACAACGCAGGAAATGGAAATTCTCTTTCAAATATGTTTATCGTTAAACAAAATGATATTAATTCTATTCCATTAATTCAAGGAAATTTCAGTTCGGGATTTGTTGGAATAGGCACTGCAAATCCAACCCATACATTAAATGTCGTCGGTAGTGCAAATATAACAGGAGATTTATGGTTGAGAGGACAAAATTTTACAGGCGGGGGAACACCAGCAGGAGCAATTATGGCTTTTAATTTAGCAAGTTGTCCAACAGGATGGACTGCATATACTTCTACTTATGATACTGGCTGGAAAAATACAAGTGATTGGACAAATGCTAATTTAGGAACAACTTTCGGTGGAAATGTAACTCATAGCCTTAACGCTCCTTTAAGCGAGTTATTAATCAATTTGTATCTTTCAACAGATGGAACAGACGCTAATTCTTTTATGCCTTTTGATAGTGACCAAGATTCTGGAACTGGACACACAAATGGGTATACTGCATTTGCTCATAACAATAGTGAGTTTGCAATTCATACAGGAATATCTGGAATAAGTTTCAAATCATTAACAGGGAATTACGACTTAGCAGACACAGAAGCGTGGTATTACAAGGTAGTTGTTTCCAAGATAATTAGAACGAGCAGTGGTTCAGTAGTTTGTCAGAAGACAACAGAAGATACAGCAACTTCAAATACAATCTGGGCAGAATCAGGAAATGATGTTGTATTGAATAATCAAAGCAAGAATGTTGTTTTAAGAAACACTACAACTTTAGAAATGTATACAATAGATTCAGCAGTTCTTGCTACTGCACAACATCAAATGTTACCACATGGATTGGGAGTAATTCCAAATAGAGTTCAGATTTCTTTGGTTTGTGTTACAGCAGAATTAGGTTATGTTGCCGGAGAAGAAGTTTTTGATGTTGCTAATTATTATGATGGTGCTAATCATCGATTATGGACAATCTCAGCAAATTCTACTCATTTTGATTTATGGACAGTTACCAATGGAGTTCCTGCATCAATTCAAGTATTAAGTAAAAATGCTGGAGCATCTTCTGCAATTACAATGGGAAACTGGAAATTCAGGATTAGATATGGATTATAATTAAAATTATTAATTTAAAATGAAAATAAAAAACGCAATTATTTTTTTATTGATAATAATTTTATTCTTTCCTTTAATTTTAGCAGGCAATTATGGGGCAGGAACTTATGGCGCAGGGCTTTATGGTGTTGGAGAAGTCCCGCCTGTTACTCCGCCAAGCGGGGGAGGAACTACTGGGGGCGGAGGCGGACCAAGTTGTTATTATAAATGGGAATGCACGAATTGGTTTCCTGCTGAATGTCCTGTTTCTGGAATTCAGGAACGCTTATGTATGAATAAAGGAACTTGCACTGGAAAAGCCGGAATGCCTAATCAAACAAGAACTTGCGCTTACGAACATAAAGAGCCTCTCTTTGACATTTTTCTAACACTTCCGTCGTCATCTGAGAGAGTATGTCCAGGAGAGAAAATTAAAGCAGAAATAGAACTTAAAAATTATGGTAAATTAGAACTTCTTGATGCGTTTATGTCTTATAGAATATTAGATGAAAATAACAGTCTAATCTCAGAATTAAAAGACACCCGAAGTGTCAGCGACGGAATTAATTTTGACATATCAATGAAAATTCCTGACTTAACTCCTCCTGGGACTTACAAGTTATACGCCGAGATTACTTATTCAGGAAATAAAACTGCGATGGCAGGGGAATCATTTGCAGTAAATGAGGAAATTTACTGCCAGCGTCCTGCATTTTTGGAATATCTTCCTTACATTCTTATCGGAATTGGATTTCTCATAATATTTATTTTAATTATCATCTTATTCAGAAAAATCCGTTATCACCACAGGGAGAAAAAATTTAAATGCAAACCTGAGAAAAAGGAAAAAAATATTATGCCCAAAAAAATTGGTTTTTTTAAAAAAATGAAAATTCGAAGAGAAATTCGCAGAAGGGAAAAAGAAAAAGCGAGAATTCTTGAACGACAGGAAAAAGAAGAAAAGGAGAAAAAGGAATTGTTGCGAAAAAAAATTGAAGAACTGAAAAGAAATCCCGCTGAAAAGAAAATTCCGCCTGCTGTTAAAGAACCTTCTGAAAGAAAAGAAAACCTGACTTATTTAAGGAAAAAGAGAGAAGTAGAAGAGAAATGGAGAAAGAAAAAAATTGAAGAACTGAAAGAGAAATTAAGGCAAAAAGGAAAAAAATAATTTATTTCTGAGATTGAATTACCACATTTTATATACTCAAATATTCCTTTTATTACACGAGATAGGAAGCGATTTCTAGATTGGATTAAATACACATGGAGGATTATAATGGGATTCAATGATAGACCAAGACAAGGCGGCTTTAGAGACAACTTTAATAGTGAACCTAGAGAAATGCACAAGGCTGTTTGTTCTGAATGCAAGAAAGAATGCACAGTGCCGTTCAAGCCAACACCAGGCAAGGACGTTTTCTGCAAAGAATGTTACGCTAAGAAAAAGCCAAAAAGATATTAATTAGAAGAGGGATTTTTTTTATTTTATTGTTTGTTGTTTTTGAACAAAAGAGGAGTATAATAATTGTTAAAAAGTTTAGATTTATAGAAAGATATATGGTATGTTCCAAACATATTCATAAAACAATCCGTTTGTCCGAAAAATGATTTGAAATAAAATATAAACTCTGATTGGTAAACGAATCACAGGGAAAATCAGAATATTTTTCTGAGATTTTTTTACACATTAAGAATATACATTCAGATTTTGAAACATTTTTACATAAATCAAAAGAAGTTAAACGATGAATATAGACTAGATTTAAAATTTTATTTGGATAATATCCTTTGGGGGAAGGGGTTAGTAATGGAAAAGGAGAATAATCAGTAACTCCTGAAACAAATTTAACTGTCTCATTATAAGAAAAATGCTTATTGTCTGAAGCATAAATATCTATAGTCATATTACAAGACAGGCAAATTCTAGACAGACTTTCTTGATGAGAAGGAATTTCTTCTTTTTTAATTATTGTTAAGTTTCCATCTAAAAAAAAGTTATACAAGTAAACACCTATTAATTTTTGATAAGAATCATTTTCTATATCATATTTCCCAAATTTGAAAAATGCATCTACGCAGTCATAATTTTTCTTATAATGAGACAG
>JAMCXF010000034.1 GCA_023475035.1 Candidatus Pacearchaeota archaeon | reverse complement strand
TAAAACCTGCTTCACGAATTTTCTTTTCATCTTCATCTTCAAGTCTCTTCATGAAGATTAAATAGGACATTTGCTCAATTGCAGTAATTGGATTACTAAGTCCACCACTCCAAAATTTGTCCCAGAGTTTATTGATTTTTGATTTTAAGTTTGAGTCTAGCATGATTGTATTTAGGAAACCTCTTTTTTAGATATTTGTTTAAAGTTAAGAGCATTCATTATCTTTATTAAATCAAAGAAGAATAAAATAATTATTGGGATAATCATAAAAGTTGGTAATAAACTAATTACTCTAAAAATGATATCCCCTGTTTGAGTATTAAACAAACATTCTCCAATTTTAAATAAATCAAAACTAGCGGATTTTATTTCCATGACAATTGTGAATAGAAGAATTATAACCAAATAAGATCCCGATAAATAATATTTTTTAATTTTTCTTTTAATTAATAAGTTTAAAAGAATAATTATGGGGATCAATATCAATAAAGAAAAACCTAATCCAGCAAAACTGATAATATTTGTTTTAAAATTACAAACTCTTGAACCATCCTTTGCCATAACAAGAGGTTCACTGCAATATTCCCAACCAGAAACATTACTAATTGAATCCTGAATAGAAAGTTTAGCTACAGATACAGTAAGATTATCACATCCAAATAACCGACCTGTAGAATAATGTCCAAATTCATGAACTACAATTCCTACCGATTGAACTACAAATAATATAATTACTGCCCAGATTAAAAGAACAAACCATTTTTTCCAGATAGTCATAATTTCAGGAACATTATTTATTTTTTTCATTGTTTATATCCCTTGATTTTAGTTATTATCCCATCTGCTACTTTAGAACTTTCTTCAACTAAAACTGTTTCAATAGTCCAATAAGCTCCAGATAATACCGTAGAAACACAAGAGGGACATTTTAGGGCAATGATATTTAATCCCGATGCTCTGTAAAGAGTGCCTACAGTTTTAAACGTAACACTATAAAATAAAGTTAATCCAATAACAGAAGTTTCTAAAGAGAATTTTCCCAAGCTTAAATAAAAATTTTTATAATTCTCATCGCATTGATTATTTTTAAATATCTTTGCACTTTCTGTTAAGTTTTGATAATTGTTTATGAGAGGCCCATATTTTGTAATTTTTTTTGATACTTCTCCCCATGCTTCCTGTGTGTTTTTTAACAAAGGGATATTAAACTTTCCTTGTTCATTTAAAATCAGTATTAAATCATTAGTCTTATCTGCAAATTCTTTATAATTCTCATAGGTTTTTACTTCGGTAAGATTCAATGACGGTAAGTTAGAAACTTTGTCTGGTAAAGGATCATTTTGATAAATTACATTTGAGTTCTTCCATTTAATTACACCAAATCCAACTAACAAAAAGACAACAGCAAAAATTGCTATTATTGCAAAGATAACTTGATTTCCTCTTTTATTTTTCATTTTTCACTCACCAATATTTTGCACTAATGAATTTAATTCTCTTCTCAAAAAGGAGGTATCTTCAGCCATTCTTGGATTTTTAAGAGTCTTATCCCATATGCCTTGAGATATAAATAATTCTCTGCATAATTTTTCTTTCCATAATCTCTGATTTTCTATTGAAAGAGAATTAAGAATTATTTTTAATATAGGATGTTCAATCTTGAATAAAACAAACATCGGTATAACCAACTTAAACTCTTTGTCATCTACATGTTTTACTCCATGAGCAGAATCTATTCTCATACATTCTCCAGTTTTCTTATTAATGTCAATAAATTCAAAATCAAAAAATAAATTTTTCTTATTCCAGACAACTCTTTCTTTGCATATCAAATCTTCATTTTCAAAAATAATTTTCTCTCTCTTACCACTGTTCTCTCTTAAAATTTCCTCTTTAAATTCATCTAATTCTTTACAATTAATATCTGAATCATTTAAATATAATTCAACTATTTGCATCAAAGCATCTTTATTATATCTCATTCGGCTAACTCCCCATTAAATGCTTTTTGCATTAATGAATTAAACATCTTGTCAATTTCTTCTTTTGATTGATTTTGTTTTTCTTTTAATTTTTCAACATGTTCAACAATTGAAGCAAATTTTTTTTGAAGTTCAATAGGGGGCAAATATATCCTAAATTTTTTTAGTAAAGTGGGGCTTATATTCGCTTGGTTTACTGCTTTTTTTGAACTCAAAAAAAACATTTCTTTAAAGTAAGGAGTATTCAATAAAAAAGAAAAGAAGAAAGGGTTACAATTATCTTTTAGTTTTAATTTTACCAAGTAGGAAGCAAGAATTGCATCTAAATCATAATTCCAGACAGTAGTTTTTCCTACCAATTCCGGAGAGTTAGTTCGATTGAAGATTATATCTCCTTTATCCAACCTTAGTTTTGAAAATTCTTCTTTAGAGATTTCTACAAAATTATGTTTTGATAAATTCATTTCCCCATACTCTGAAATACAGTTCATTCCAAAGACAATATATCCTTTATCCTCATTATTTGATTTAGTAGAAGTTCCATATTGAGAAAGATTAATGCAATCATTAATTGTAACAGTTTGCCACATTTTATTATTCCTTTTTGGGTCCCCAAACATTTCATAAAAAATACCTTGCAAATATTCTCTTGTTAATCTATCCGATTCTTTTCTTTTCTGTTTTAAAAATTCTGCTTGCTCTAAAATAGAGACTATCTGTTCTTGGATTTGAAGAGATGGAAGCGGAATTTTTATTTTAACAATAAAATTATTATTAATTCCCTTTTGAGTTGACCCTGTGCATAATTTATCCTTTTCTTCATTAAAAAATTTGGATGTGAAAAATAGTTTGAGATATTTAGGATAAACTTTTTTTTCATCTACTTTTATCCCCGCAAATCCAGTAGACAAGATATATTTTTTTATTTCTTCTTTATTATTTTCATCAAAACAATACACTTTTAAGGTGTCTTTCATTTTTGCAAACCAAATAGAATTAAGAACTGGTTGCATATTTGCTCTTGAAGGTTTATCTTTATAAGATATTTTACATTCTACCTTTTCTATCTCTGTTCCTTGAACGGACTCTGTTGAAAGATAATCTTTTTCTCCTTCAAATTTATTTATCCCACTAGATAATATCTCAAAATAATCTTTATTGCTGAGTTCAATTTCTTCCCAACCTTCAGGCAATTTTTTAAGTTTCTGTATCATTTTAATTTTTCTAATCCTTCTTTTACTTGATTAAAAAGCGATTCTAAAAATGAAAATTCTTCATTAAAATTATTTTTTATTATTTTAAACATTTCATTTTTAAAGAATTCTAAATCTTTATATGGAATAAATCCTAAAGAAGTTTTAAGGTATTCCCTTCCAGTTTCAACATCGATATACTGGTAATGTTCTTTATTATCACAATCATAAGTTAGTTTACTCTTTTGTAAATCAACTATCTCCATTTTTTTAAGATTATCCCACAATTGAGTTGCAGTTTCTCTTTTGTTCATCTTCTTTTCAAAATTGAAATTTTTTTCAGCTAAACAGATTAAACAAATTGCTTTTTCTGGTCGTTCAACGGATTTATTTTTAAGAGATAAAATTAATTTTTCTAAATCAGGTTTAATTAACTCTATTTTTTTATTAAGCTTCTCTTCAATTTCTTTTCGATTATATTCAAATTTGATTTCAAATTTTTTATCTTTTCCCTCTTCAGTTATGTGGATATTAAAAAGGACATTATCATCTCCAATTTCTTTAAAAAATAAAGTTAAGTGCATACAGTCATATCCAAAATCTTTTAATGAAATTACCAAACCATCTTTTGATTTTGCTATCCAAAATAAGTTAAGTTCTTCATCTTTTGGTAAATACAGTTTATTTTTCTGAGCCATTTTCTTTTTTTATTTCCCTTATATTTTTTAATAAATAAACTAGTTTTAATGTCAAATAAATTAAATACACATTGTTATGTTGATTGCATTCTTTATCGGAGATTATCCCATGACACAAAAGATTTCTTAAGTTAAATTGATCTTCTGACAATAAAAAAATATTCAAGGTTTCTAGTAAATTATCGTTAATAATAGCTCGTGTAGCTTCATTTGAAATTAAAGCACCAAATTCTATTTTTCTAAAAAATTTTTCTTTTTCCGTTTTTAAAACATTATCTGTTGCTCCAACTTTCCTAATTATTGTTCTTATAATTTCTTCTAGGTAAGGCATTAACAAATGAATTGAAGAGATATAATCTTTATTCCTAAAGTGACTAATTGATTTAATTAAAAATACTTTAATCTCAGATAATTCTTCCTGCTCAAAAAGAGAAGATATTTTTTGATAAAAATCTTCCTTTAACTCTTCTTCTATTCTTTGCCAAACAAGATTTAGAAAAGCAGAAGAAATTTGTATCCCTAAAGAATAATGTCTCCGATATTTAAACTCAAGGATTTCTTCTTCAGTAGAGTATTTTACAATTGGTCCAAACCTTGAATTTACAGAATGCGAAATCATAAAACTAAGAGGATTATCCTTCTTTATACTTCCTACTTGGTTCATAACATCTTTTATATTAGGAATAAATTCATCTGTCTTAAAAAATATCTCAAATAAATCTCCTTGACTCTTGTAATAACTAATTCTTTTGTCAATGTCCTCTTTTTTTATTTGTATTTCGTATCCAAATTCTTTATATTTTATTTTTTTACTTTCTTCTAAAATTTTAAGTTTAAGTTCCTCAATCTTAACTGTAATCTCTTCTTTCTTATCGGGATATTTGCTTTGCAACTTTTGATATTCTTTTATTGCACTTTCTAAAAGATGGCATTTGATTAAAGGTTCCGTTTTAGATTCTGCATCCTGCTCAAAGCTTTTTGCAATAATAACCTCTGTATTATATTCTGGTTTAATAGTTGACAACAGTCTAGAATATCTTTCTACTGTTGGAAAAAGATTTCGTTTCTTATAAAATTCAATCTGACTCTCACAAAAGTTTCCAATACTCTCCTTAATTTCATTTATTTCTTTTTGTGAATATTTTTCTAACTCTTTTAATGAAACAGAAATCTCTTCTAAAACTTCAAGTCTGAGTAATTCATTACTTTCTTCTTTTAAAAATTCTTTGATAAAATTAATTATTGCATCTACCTTTTCTTTCATATCTAAAGAGATTATTAATTTAATATTGAATGCAACACAAATTGCCAACAGTTCAAAATTAAGAGAATAATCTTCTCGTTTAAATTTAATATCTTTATAGATATAGTCTAGTGAATTCATCCATGAATCAAAACATTCTCTGGAAAAATCAAAACGGTCTTTTCCTTTCAATAAAGTTAGTATGACAAAAGCATATCTAGATTTTATAAATGGAGATTTAGATTCAGCATATCTCTTCTTGTAATAATCTATATTTTCTGTTTTCCATTCTTTATTTTCTTCTCTTAATGGAGATAAAAAATTATTACTTTTAAGATAATGCTTCCAAATATTTGAAATTTGATTCCCATAGGTGATTATATCATTCATCAAAGATATTTCAGCGAAAATTATTTCTTTCATTTCTGTATCCTCTTTATGCTTTTCCATCAATTCATTTATTTTTTTTATTGTTTCTTGAGAAGGATAAATTCCAAAATCTTCTTCGATTATTTCTTTTAATTCTTCAGTCATACCCAAATGCCTCCTTTATTTTATCCCATATTCCAACAAAAAAATCTCCAATAATTTCGATTATATTCTCAATCCAATCTTTGATTGTTTCAACCCAACCCCAACAATCTGCAAGTTTATCAATAAGAAAAGAAATTAACAAGATGCTCCCAAATATTGCAGAGAAAGCAAATGCTTTTTCTAGTATCTCTTGTTCTAATGCTTCAATTATTAATCCTCCAGCAAATAAGTAAAATAATTTTTCATTTATCTTTTTTAATTCAACCATCTTCTTCTCCAATCAATTCTTTGGGTATATCAACTGCATCCGGATTGATATTATGAACCCAAGAATTTCTTTCTTTAATTGATTCCTGAATTTGAATCTGTAAGTTTCTCAAAAAATCTAAAGAGAGATTATTCAGAACATTAACTTTCTTGCCCGAATCAAGATGAACAATCCAAGAAAAATTATTATTGAGCTTATTATACTGAATTTCATTTATCCCAGATAAAAATTGTTTTGACGGTTTGCTGATATCCTGCATAATCAAATCTCTAATTCTCTCAGATATAGTTAAATTTAGTTTGATGCAGTGATTCTTAAATGAAATTAAATCTGTAGTGGGTAATTTTGTAGATACAGATATGTAATCTTTTAATTCCCTCATCTCTTTTGAATGATTGCCTTCGGCCATGGGATTCAGAACAAGGGCTCATATTTAAAGATTTCTATATTATGGTATTCCAAAGAAAACCACATTTTACGTGTAGTTTATCTTATCCTTATCTTCTCAACTTCTTTGACTATCTCTTTAAGCTGCTCTGAACTAAACTTATCAAGAGGGTTCTCATCTGCTAAAGGATGAATTGTAATATCCTTTGGAGTTAGATGTTTATTGAAAGCAAAAAACCTTTCTAATAGTCTAAGGAATCTAATTTGTTCTGCGTTATATTCTTTGTTGTTATTCACAATCTGTTTTTCAAATTCATTCTTTATCATCTCTTGTGGGTCTGGCAAATCATTTAGGTTTAATATGATTCTCAAAAATAAAACAAAATCTTGTTTCTTTTGAATATTCTCAATTGTCCAAGCAGAATTAAGCTCTCTTAGCTGTTTTTCAATTTCAATCAGTTCTTTCCATGTTACGCCTTGTTTAGCCATTTTTTGCATTAAGGGATTATTTTTTATTTCTTCTAAAACAGGATCTTCTTTCTCAGGCATTTTAAATGGTTCAACACTTCTTGTTGAATCTGGTGCATCAACTTTTATTATTTTCTTTCTTTCTGGTTCATAATATTTCATTAAAGGAGCAATTTCTCTAATTAAAAAATCAACGTCTGCAAAAGTTAATTCTCTCCAAAACTTTTCTTGCATTACTTTCATTATCTTATCTTGCTTTACTCTTACAACTTGCAAGTTTGAACTCCAAACATTTTCTATCCTCTCTAATAAAAAATCCTGTTCTTCATATATTGCTTCATTATTTTCTTCTTTTACATAACTGAATAAATCAACACAATGGGAGATAAATGTTTGAACTCTGCCATCACCAAAATCAGTAAATCTAATCAATGGTGCAATTTCTTTTTTCAATTCTTCAATATGTTCTTTCAAATCAAATTTCTTAGAAACAACTTTTTTAATTATTTCAACTTGGGGTTTGACAATAAAAGATTTTCTGTCTATTTTATTAACTTCATCAATGATTCTATTTTCTATAATATCTTTTTCATCATTTGATAATTTCTTTTTTAATAAATCAACTTCCTTATTGAAAATTTTAACTTTAACATCTTCAGTTATTCTTGATTTATCAGCAGATTCTAATTGGTGTTGTTTTATATTTGAGAAATCACCAAATTTAAAATCAAGAATTCTAAAATCTTCTTTAGCATGAACTCCTTCTTTTAATGGAAGCCAAGATTTATTTTTACAAGCTGAAAAACATCTGGTTCCTCTTCCTAACATTTGCCAAAATCTTATATGTGAAAAAACAGGAGCAACAAAAACTAAATTCATAATTTCTGGTAAATCTATGCCTGTATCTAAAACTCCAACTGAAAGAGCAATTCTCGGACTTGAGTCTTTAATGAATCTGTTAACTTCATCCATGTATCTATCTTTATTAGAAACAATTATTGAAACATCGTCGCATAGATTAGGATAAAGAGAATCAAATACTTTTTTTAATTCTTCAGCATGTTTAACACTTGCACAAAAGAAAATAGTTTTGCAAGGTTTATCATCTTCTGTTTTATAACATCTGTTCATGAACTCCATTACAATAAGTTCATTTGTTTTTTTATCAGTAAAATATTTTGCAAACCTTGTTCCCGGTACTTCAAAATGGTCTGGGTCTTCATCCTGTTTAATCAAAGCTGTTTTAAGTTCATTATCTAATTCTATTCCCTTAATTCCTAGCTCTGTAACTTTTGTAGCAATAATCTGTGCATCATATGGGACAAGGATTCCGTCTCTAACTGCTTCATTGTAATCATATCTTACTGTAGGTTCTTCTCTCGGACAATCAAATAAATCAAAAGTATCTCTTCCCACATTTTTTGAAGGTGTTGCAGTTAGTCCAATTTGAATAGCATCAAAATATTTGAATAAAAGTCTTTCAGGGTCATAATAAGACCTGTGAGCTTCATCAAAAATAATTAAATCAAAAAATCCTGATGAAAAATTTTGAAGTTTGAAACCTTTTTCATTATCTTTACTTTTAAGAGTTTGAACTGTGGAAACATAAATTCTTTTGTCCATTTCAAAATCTCCAAATTCATTAAGCAATGTTTTTGGTTCTCCTCGTAGAAAACTATCAAATGTATTATATGCTTGTCTTCCTAAAGAAATTCTATCAACAACAAATAAAACATTTTGAATATATCTCGCACGAATTAACGCATCTATTATTGCCATAGCAACTCTAGTTTTACCTGTTCCTGTTGCCATATTAATAAGAGCTTTTTTATTCCCTTTTTCTAAATGATTTAAAACTTGTTTGACAATTTCAACATTCTTTGACCTGTCAAGAATTTTTGGACTAATTTCAATATTAGATAATTTTTTTCTTTCTTTAGCTAACTGTGTTCTCCTCTGCAAATCTTTTTGAGAGAATGGTTCAGAAATTTCTCTTGTTGGATAACCTTTTTCTTTGAAATACCATTTCTGTCCATTTGTCATAAATATCGGAACAGCGAAACCAGTTTGAGATTCAATATCTTTCTGATACGTTGTTGCTTGAATGCTTCCTTTTTCGGCATCTAATGAAAATCGTTTTGCTTCAATTATTGCTAAAGCATTTTTATGTTCATCTAACAAAAGATAATCTATAAATCGTCCTTCTTCTTTTCCCTCTCCTCTTTTAATTTCATATTTTTTTATTTTAAAATCCGATTTAACAGAATTAACTTCTCTCCTTATGTATTCTTCTTTCCAACCTGCATCATACAAATAGGGGTCAATTATCTTTTCTCGTGTTTCCTTTTCGGATAAATCTGTCATGCTTAAACAACAGAGAGAATATATAAAAAACCTTTGATGAGAGATTTCACTTATTTTTCCAGTATTCAAAAACTTTCTTTAACTCTTTAGCAAAAAATATATCTTCTTTTTCTCCTTTTTTTAATAATCCCAACTCTCTTGCTAAATTATAAAATCCATCAGATGGTTTCGGTGGATGAGAATTTTTTGATACAACAACTGCCGAAATTAAAGGTCTATTATTTTGAAACTCTCTTTTTGAAATATCTCCTAAGATTATACCAATTTCTTTTCTGCCTGCATCGCCTTCAAATTTTATTCCTAAATTACATTCATCATTTAATTCTGTATAAGTTATGGGAATAGTTCCTCTCTTTGCAACTTCTTTTAATTTGTCATAAACTCTTTCATTAACCATCTAAAAACAGAATAAAACTAATATAAAAATCCTTTGATGAGTTTATTAGTTAGATTTTATCACATGAGAAACAGTCCCATAGCTGATGTGAGGTTTGTGAATTTTGTTATATTCCTCTGCTGTTTTCCTTAATGATTTAAATGAAGAATAAAAGTTAATTATCTCCTTTATGTTCTCTTCTGATAATTTGAATTTAGGTCCCTGTTTCTTTTTTGTGTTTTGCTTGCCTAACCAAATTCTTTCACTTCTCCTTTGGCTTTCCATTTCGGCTATGCTTCCAATCAACCCCAACATGAACTCTCTAATAGTCCTTCCTAATGGTCCCTCTACATTAATTGATTCATACCAACTGTCTTTTACACTGTGCAGTTTGCATCCTAAGTTTAGCAGAGCATTAATGTCATCTATCAGCGTATCTCTTTTTCTAATCCATCTATCAAATGCCCAAACAACAATGTGATTAGCTTTGCCTAGATGAATCTCTTCTATAACCTTGTCTCTTTCGGCTCTCACAATGTTTTCTTTCCATGCAGAAACCCTCTCTTGATAAGTTCCTACTATTTCAAAATTATGATTCTTGCAATAGTTAATGCAATCATCTAGCTGTAAGTTCTCATTCTGTTCTTTTGTAGAAACACGAAGATAAATTATTGCTTTGTCCATTTGTGTTAAATAATTATGAGTTTGTTTTAGTTAGTTTTTTATGAATAAACATTGCTGTTATTTTATTTTTAAATAATTAAACACATTCTCATTCCCCTACTTGTCTATTTACTTTTTGAATTATCTCTTCAGTAATACCATTTATTTCACCATTTTCGGCAGCATCTGCATATTTAAGCATAAGTTGAATTAGTGCTATACTTAATAATCCAGATTTATCTTTGAATCTAATGTCAGTAATTCTTTTGTCATACTCAATAAATTTACAGAACTTCTCAACCAGCTTTCTAAATTCAGGCCTTACATAGAAAGTAATCATTCCAAATTTTCTTTTTGGTTGTGCCATTTTAGTTGTGTTTCTTATATTATTAAAATTATTTAAAACAGGTCTATTTTTAAATCATTCCAGTTTGTCGACGGAAAAACATATGCCAAATGGGACAATTTGTTTATTATAATAGTGCCCCGGGAATGTTTTCTCACAACGAACAGATTAAATATATTTACTTGAAAGATACTAGTCTCGTCGTCACCCGTGCGATTAATGCGTATTAATCTACTTTTTTGATAAGAGTTTTAATTTTATAGCACCCTTTCCAATGATTAGCCCATTCAAGAGCAATTAAATGAGTTCCACATAAAGAGAAATCTACATATGGCAAATATTCTGCGGGGACAAATTTTTTAATAAAAAATTTCTTAAATGCTCTCAGTTGTTCTTTGCTCAAATGAGTTATAGGCAAATTGTGGACATGCAAATGAGGACTCTTGCCCCCATGTTCCCAAATCTCAAATTTAATCCTCGCATTATGAAGACTAGTTGCAGTTAGATTGATTCCTTCTAAAGCTAAATCTTTATTTTCAATATCAAATTCTATAACTACTTCATCCAGTAAAATTTCACGCAGGTTATAAGCAGGATTAAATGTCTCATAGGGCATCCATCTGCTTTTTCCTATTGTAACTCTAAAGGGTTGTTTAGCTTTATACTTGTCTAAAAGAATTTTTCTCCTTTTTTCTAAATCTGCAACTGATACGACAGATACAGATGGTAAGAATGAGTTATCAAAAAGAGACTTATCTTTCTCCATTTTCCTTTATTTAAGCATTAACACTTATAGCACTTGCAGAATATTTGTTTATTAATTCAAAGTATTTTGCTTTTACATTAATATCACTTGTAGCACTTGTAGCAGTTGTAAACTCCTGCATGTGACTTGCAATCCAGACTTTGCTGCTGTGCTGGCCAACTCTTTTTGAATCTATTAAGTCATTCTTTTTGAATTTATTATAAATTCTCCTTGCATTGTCCTCTTTTGTTTTATATATCTCTTTAATCTTATTTTGAAATTCTTCTATTGTTACTTCTGAAGTCTCTGCTGAAACTGCTCCTGAATTATAAAGAAAATTGAACAATTCCTCTTCTTTTTCATCTTCTCCGAAAACTGACCCATAATCCAGTTTGCCATATATTTTTTCATTAATAAAATCAAGCTCAATTATGAAATCTTCCAGCAAATCAAGAAATGCTAATTCAACATGCTCAGAAGTGACATAAGTTGTTTCATTTTTCATTAATGCCAGCAAGCAGGATTTTTTTAAAAGCCGATTCTGCAATTGCCATTCTACTAATTGGGTGTAATTTCTCTTTTTTCTTGTATTGAACAAACCAGCACTTCTCAGATACTTAAAGCATTCCTTGAATGTCTTGTCAAAGTCGTCTGCAAATGTCCATGGAGAGCTATTTAAATGCCTGTTTAATTCGGTTAGCAAAGAACCCAAATTTTCAAGAGAGTCAATTAAATTGTCATAATATCCTGTGATTACAGTTTTATTGTCTAATCTTGAATCAAAATAAGAATCTGGCCTGTTAGTCTGCGGCAGATAATCTGTAGTTACTCGCTTTAAAAATCCATTTAAAATAATATAATCTTCACGGAATTTGTATGGCTGCGTCCCAAACAGAGCATTGAATTTTGGAAAAAATCTCAAAATCTCGTCAGGATTGTCCAAGTTCTCTGTCAATCTTTTGAACATTTCATTATCCCCATATTTATCCATGGCTAAAAGAAAGAAATTCCTTGATGTTGTCTTGTCCCTTTCAGTTAAAAGAGGTTTGCACTCATCTAAAAGAATTTCATCAGCCTTGAAATGCCCCTCATTTTTTATCCACTGGTCTTCATTTCTATATCTGGTAACGCCATTTCTGCCAGTTCCATTTTCTACCCTTCTTTTCCTCTTGATTACCTTGCCAATTAACTGCTCTTCATGATATGAAGTTAATGTAACTGCCTCTTTTCCTAAATCTCGCCATAAGCGAATAATCAAATTTTTTATGTTTCCTTTTGCAGATCCTGTGGGATAGACCAAAAATAAAAAATCCCTAAGGTCTATCTCCATCTGGCCTCTTGTGACAATTAATGAAGTTTCAGGAATAATTCCTGATACTAGATGATAACATAACAGCTTTTTTGCATGCTTGTATTCTTCTCCCACAATTTGCGTGTTATAATCAACATCATTATAAATTGGAAGATGAGAAGTCATAAATTTTAAGTCTTTTTTGTTTAATATTCTGGTTTCATCAAAATCCCAGTCAATGAATAATTCAATTAATGCAGGGTCATATTTCTTGCACCAGTTAATCAGCTCCCCAACATTCAGCTCTTTTATTCTTCCAGATTCTACTTCTTTTATCCAGCCTAAAAGACCCCCTATCTTCCACTTCTGCATTTCATAAATCTCTTTCACTTTTTCTAAACTTATCTTATTCTGAATAATATAAACTGCAAAGTTCTTCTCTAAGGCAGAATTAATCGCCCCTGCAGGCAGTTGTTCAGTTAAGAAAATATCCCAGAATTTGAATAAAATTTCTTTTTGAGTTGAAGAAAAGGATTTGGCAAAATTAATCTCAATCCTGTCCATTTTCTTTAACTCTTCTTCAAATTCCTGCCAAAGATTTTCTCCAATTGCCTGCTGTGCAGGGGTATTATTAATATTGCTGGCTGTTGCATGTCCTGTATCTGCAGGAGTCAAAGCGGGTTCAGGTCCGCTTAAAAAATCTCTAACATCTATTACCATTTTCTTTTTCCTCTTGCTCAAGATTTAATTTTTTTGAAAATTCCTCAAAATCTGAAAGTAGCTTTTGTATTGTTTCTTTCATATTTTGTATTACTTTATCGTCGGTATTTTGCTCTGTCATCTAAATATTTATTTTATTTATTCCTTAAAAACATTATTAATACTGAAGTATGTCAAACTTGGACATATGACTTGCTCTTTTGCTAACATAAAGTTTTATAATACATAAAACATATTACATCTTATGGTAGAAAGAAGAGGAAAAGGAAAAAGAAGCAGCGTTTTATTAGACGAAGTAGATAGGGATATTTTAAAAATTCTTAATAATACCGTCGCTGATTTATCCATAACAGATGTGCAAGAAGAATTAAATATGAGCCATGTAAGTTTCAAGATTCATGTTAGAAGGCTGCTTGCTCAAAAGTTAATAACAAAAAAGAGAGTTCCAAAAACTTACAGGCATATTTTAAAATCAACAGTAAGAGGAAGACAGGCATTAAGAATTTTCAATTGAGACAATAATAGGTTTCTCTTCAAGATTTTTCATCATTTTAATAAGCTCAACTTTTGAACTATTGATAAATTTATTGAATTCTTCTTTCATCTGCTCTTGCTCTTTCCTTAAATTTTCAAATCTCAATCCTTGTAATTTATTGGCTTCTTTTTGTTGTTCTAATTCAACTTCTAATTGCCTTAAATTTCCATCATAGAGCTTCTTTTTTGAGCCTTTTCTGTCCAAAGCCAGATAATTAATGTAACTGTCAATTATCCTTGAAGATGGGCGGTGTCCTAATCTTGCATTAACTTCATCTCTACTCCAGCCTTTGTTTAATAAATCACATGCCATACTGCTACGCAAGTCTTTCCAAGTGACTCTTTGTCCACCCGGCAAGCATCGAGCATGTGCTTTTTCAACAGCTCTCTTTAAAAGAGTCTCGGCAGCTTTGAACCCAAATTTAAAGAGCTTATTTTCATTGTGTATCTCGCTTAAATTCTTAGTATCCATGTATTTGTTAGAAATCTTCTTGGTTGAGGGTTTTAAGTCATTTAGAACTATATCCAAATACGATACAGTCTCTTTATAATTTGTAATCTCGCTTCTAGGTGTCCTGCTTCTCTTTAAATTTTCCTTGCTAAAAACTACTACATATTCTGGCTCATTGCTGTCTGGATTAATTTGTCTCTTGAAGTCATCTTTCTCTAAGCTAAGCAATGAACAAATATTCTCTCCAGTGTCATATGCCACCCACATTAAGCATCTGTGTTCAGGGGTTATTGCACAGTCAATAATCTTTCGGACTGTTTCTTCATCAATGAATCTAACCTCTTTGTTAAATTCTCTTCCTCTTATAGAAAATTCTTCTGTAATATTTCGAACAATATGACTTTTTCCTACAAGAGCAAATAACCTGCCTTGCATCATTTGATAATACAAACTTCTGTCAGAGTATCTCCTTCCATACTTGTTTTTAAGATTTCCATCCTCTAAATCATCTATTAATTTCTTAATCTCCTCTTCAGTTAATTCTGTCCAATCCTTGTTTTTGAGCCATTCATTTAGCTTTCTTAGCCTTCCTGCATAGCCATACAGAGTTTTGTAAGAACGTTCATCAACTTCACTTAATCCCTCTTTTCTTTTTAGCTTGTATTCTTCATACTGAAGAAATCTATCCATAACCTGCCGATTGTTAGAATTAACTTTGTCGTCGGATAATAAATCTGCTTTCTTTTTCATGTATCTGTCTTTGAACATAGATAATTAAACTACATATTGTTTATATATCTTACTATTTCCAAAAAGAACATCCATAATAAAATTAGTGTAAACGAGGTGTTCTGCCATTAGACTAATGGGCCTTTAATCAATATAATTTCTAAGAATTACGACTTTTAAAGTTTATTGAATAGGAAAGTTCGCGGGAGCGAAAATATCAATAGGGTTTTTATGCGCGGGCCGAGAGTCGGACTCGGGCCTCCTCGTTCTTGCGTCTACTTTCCCAAAAAGGAAGGTAGTGCGGTAGGAAACCTTGGTTTCCTTCGCTTGGCAACGAGAAATTCTACCGCTAAACTACCCGCGCGTTAATTTAATTACAGAAACACCATTTAAAAAAATTAGCATTCAAAACCATTTTAAACTTCCCCTTCTTTTTACTGTAAAAGATGGCGATCGGAATTCCACTTCTTGGAGCAGCTGCATTAGGAGCAGGAACAGTTCTTGAAAGATTTATTCTGAAAAAGAAAAAAATAGGAATCAAGTTATATCAAACAGTCAGTTTTTTTGCGATTGTTCTTGCAACCCTCCCGTTCCTTTATTTTTTCTGGAAACTCGACGCAGGAGCATTTGAACTGAAAAATATTTTAATTTTCATAGGAGTAATTGCGTCTTCACTCGCGGCAAATCTTTTTGTTTTCTATTCTCTTAAATGGGAAAAAGTAACAAACCTGGAACCAGCAAGAATTCTCGAACCGTTATTTGTAATTCTTCTTGCAGTAGTCTTTAGTTTTTTTACTCAGGGACTTTACGAACAAAATCTGAAAATTATAATCCCGGCAGTAATAGCATCAATCGCATTAATTTTCCCGCACATAAAAAAGCACCATCTAAAAATAAACAAATATATCATCGCAGCAATTCTCGGCAGTTTCTTTTTCGGACTTGAACTGGTAATTTCAAGATTAATCCTTGACTTTTATTCCCCAATAACATTTTACTTCCTCAGATGCATTTCAATCTTCATAATCAGCTTAGCTGTATTCCGCCCTAATTTCAAAGCTCTTGACAAAAAAACCTCTTTGTTCATTTTCATAACAGGAGCAATCTGGGTTTTGTACAGAGTTGTAGTTTATTTCGGATATTTGAATTACGGAGTTATTTTCACGACGCTGATAATAATGCTCGGGCCTATTGCAGTTTACGCCCTCGCGAGAATATTCCTGAAAGAAAAACTGAACTGGAAAAATATTGTTTCTGCATTAATAATTACAGGCTGCGTGGTTTATGCAATTTTGGGATAGAATATAAATTCTTATAAATAATAATTGGATAAAGTAAAAATGGGCGCATTAGACGATTTTATGAAATCACTTCCTTTGGTAATAATGCCTTTAAGTTTTGCATTGACAGGAATTCTGATGTTCGGTGGATATTGCTGTTCAGTTGCTAATGAAACAAACAGAGTAAAAGAAATGGCTAAAGAATTAATAAAAAAAGAATCTGTTCTTTCTGTTATTATTGATGAGAATATAGATTCAAGATATGGCAAAGGACTCGCTTTTAGGAAAGCAGACAAAGACAGAAATTCTGTTTTAGATTTTGAAGAAAAATACAATCTTGCATATGAATATGGGCTTGTCGGAAACAACGAGAAAATTTCAGAATGTTTGATTGAAGAAAGATTAAGGAACGCGTCTAATAGGGATTTTTCTATTTGCGGATGCAGATAAAAACTTTTAAAAACTACTTATTTCTCGGAGTTTTATGGCTAAGAAATTAGAAAATAAAATAAAACTTCCAAGCAAGAAAACAATAATAGGACTAGCTTTTTTAGCTGCAGGTTTATCTTTTGGAGGAGTATCTGTATCTCATGGAATTTCTTCTTATGAATATTTTAAGAAAGGAACTGAAAAAAGTTATACCGCCGAAGATTCTATCGACGATTATAATGCAGCAATAGCAAAAGGAGCAATCAGTTTGGCAATGTTGCCGTTGTCATTTGTAGGATATTATTCCAGCAAACGTTTTCTAAAAAATAACAAAAAGAAATCAAAAAACTATTAATCAAACTCGCTCATTTGTGGCATTCCTTTCATTCCTGATTTCTTGCCTGAAGAAGCAATAACATCATCAATTCTAAGAATCATATTAGCAACTTCTGTTGCAGAACTTATTGCCTGAGTTTTTATCTTGTAAGGCTCAATTATTCTTGCTTCCAAAACATTTTCAATTTTGTTGTTAAACAAATTAAGTCCTGCATTTTTATCTCCTGAATCATGTTTTGATTTTAATTCAGTAAGAACATCAATTGGGTCAAGCCCTGCATTTTCAGCAAGTGTTGACGGAATAAATTCAAGAGCAGACGCAAATTCTTCAACTGCAAGCTGTTCTCTTCCGCTTAAAGACTGCCCAAAAATTCTAAGTCTTCTCGCGAGTTCCATTTCAATCGCTCCTCCGCCAGGAACAACCAAGCCAGTCTTTAAAGAAGATGATACAACACCGAGGCTGTCTCTCAATGCTCTTTCTATTTCATCAATAATATGCCCTGTTCCACCGTGAATTAAAATTGTCAATGCCTTTGGATTTCTGCATCCCCTTATATAAGTAAAAGAATCATTTCCGTGCTTGATTTCCTCGACAAGTTCTGCATTGCCAAGTTCAGAAGAAGAAAGTTCACTAAGATTGCTCACAATTTTCCCGCCTGTTGCTTTTGCTAATTTTTCCATATCGCTTCTTGCAACTCTTCTGCAAGCATAAATTCCCGCCTTAGAAAGCAAATATTGGGCAAAGTCATCAATTCCTTTCTGGCAAAAAACAACATTAGCATTTGTCTCTTTGACTTTCATAATCATTTCTTTTATTGTTCTCTCTTCCTGATTCAGAAATCCCTGCAATTGCTCAGGAGTTGAAATAGAAATTTTTGTATCAATCTCAGGATTCTTTAATTCCAGTGGAAAATCAATCAAAACAATTTTCGCGCTGTTCACAACAGTAGGCATGTCATTGGAAACTTTTTCTTTGTCAAGAACAATTCCGGAAATCAATTCTGTATCAGCAATTCCCTCGCCTTTTGATTTTTCTATTTTGATATCATTCAAGTCAACTTTTTTGTCGTGATAAATCTGCTTTACTGCCTTGACAACAATCTCAGCAAATTTTTCTTTGCTTCCCTCAGCACTTTTTCCTGTCATTGCAGTCATTGCAACTTGTTTCAAGATTAAATCGTCATCAGGAGAAATTCTCAAAGCAATTTCATTCAGAATTTCCTGGCATTTTTCAGCAGCAATTTTGTATCCTTTCGCGATTATTGTCGGATGAATTTTCTTGTCCAAAAGTCTCTCAGCATTTTCCAAAAGTTTTCCTGCAATCATTACAACGCTTGTAGTTCCGTCGCCGACTTCAGAATCCTGTGTCTTTGCAATATCAACCATCATCTTCGCAGCAGGATGTTCAATCTGCATTTCTTCAAGAATCGTAGCCCCATCATTAGTGATTACGATTTCATTAGTTGGAGAAACAAGCATCTTGTCCATCCCCTTCGGTCCAAGTGTGGTTTTGACCATCTCGGCAACCATTCTCGCCGCAAGAATATTATTTCTCTGAGCATCCTTCCCCATAATTCGCTGGATGTCTTCAGGCATCAGAACAACTGGTTTATCTGCCATAAATTATCCTCTCAAATTTTATTTTTAAAGATTGTTGTGGTAAAAAATCAGCCGACAAACTTTATAAGTAAAAATGACATTTATGAATATGAAAAAAATAGTGGTTGCAGATATAATGAGCCATGATTTTGTAGCAATTCCCCCAAATACAAATCTTATGGAATGTGCGAGAAAAATGCTGCAGAACAAGACAAGAAGTCTTTTCATTATTGAAAACAAAAAACTTGTGGGGTTTATTGCTCAAAGAGATATTTTATGGGCATTGGTAAAAAAATCAAATGACCTGGCAAAAATAAAAGCAATCGAAATCTCTCCGAAAAAAATAGCAGTCATCAAGCCGGATTCAACAATAAGTGAAGCAATAGAAAAAATGAAACGGCTCAAGTTTGAAAAACTTCCTGTTGTGCAGGGAAATAGTGTCGTCGGTGTTTTAAGAATGAAAGATGTTTTGAATTTTAGTCCTGAAATTTATCCTGAAATGAATGAAGTTGCAAAAATAAAGGGAGAGTTGGAAGAGTTAGGAAAAATGAAAAAAACCGAAAAAGTAAGAAACGGGATTTGCGAAGAATGCGGCAGCGAAGGAATTTTATTCAGAGTTAACGGAATGCTTGTATGTGAGTCGTGCAAAGATTCTATTTAATAGATTTCTCCTACATTAGCTTTAAAAATAAAATTTTAATTAAAAAAATATGAAAACAGAAGATTCTCCAATTTGTATGGCGGCTAAATTAGTTAAGAATTACTTAACTGAACAGAATCCAAATGATGAGTACATTATAAAGGAAGGTTGCACTACTGCTTTAATTTATAAGAATAAAAAAGGGTTGTTAAAACTACTTCCGCCATCAAAAATAGCAACAATCGGATTTATAGCAAGAATAAGAGAAACTTTAGAAGATTCATCTATCTCTTTTAATTATAAAAGTTATAATAAATCAAAGATTACAGACGAAAAACTAGAAGAAATAATTTGCCAACCAATTGCCGAAAGAGTTCTTGCTCGTTTTATGAAATAATCCTTCTTCGTTAAATATTTAAACAACTTTTTCTAATTATTATAATGGCTGAAAAAGACAAAGTATTTTCAAGCAAGATAAAATACGGCGGGGTGGTGAATTTTGGAGCATTCTATAAATTCTGCTATGACTGGTTGAAAGATGAAACAGGATTAACTCTTTCCGAAGACAAATATGGAGAAAAACTTAGCGGAGATTCAAAAAATATAGACGTTGACTGGACAGGAACAAGGGAATTGACAGATTATTTCAAATTTGAAGCAAAGGTTTCTTTCAAAGTTATAGGATTAACAAGTATAGAAATTACACAGGACGGAAAAAAAATCAAGACCAACAAAGGAAGCATTGAAGTCGGTATAAAAGGAACTTTATTAAAAGACTACAAGGGCAAGTTTGAAAAAACAGCTTTCCAAAAGTTCCTCAGAGGAGTTTATGAAAAACTGGTAATTCCGTCGAGAGTTGATGAATTTCAGGGAAAAGTCATAGGTGATTGCGAAGAATTTTTGTCGCAGGCAAAAGCATATCTTGACTTGGAAGGGAAAAAATAAATTCGCTAACAGCGAAAATATTAATAAGAAATAATTGAGTTTTCTACCACTGCCATTAGCAAGATTTAAATATAAGTTTTTTTTATTCCTGCTATGAGAAAAATATTTTTCACGGTGATTATTGCATTTCTTTTTATTTTGCCTTTTATTTCTGCTATAAATCTTGAAGTCGAACAAAAAACAGAAGATGTTGCAATGATTATCGGGCTCGGAATGCCTGCAATTTTTGATTTGGAAATTAAAAATAACGGAGCAGCAGATTATTTCATGTTCTACAATTTTTTCGGTTCAGGAACATTACCTAAAGGAACTGTTTTAATCGGCGGCGGAGAAACAAAGATTATGGATGTTGGAATTTATCCAAGAGATGATTTAAAATCAGAAGGCTGGTTCAAATTTGATTTGTACATAAAAGGAGAGAAAGAAGGTGAAACAACTTTCCCATTAATGGTGAAGGTAGTAAAATTAGAAAATGCTTTTGAAATTGGCGTCGAGGAATTCCAGCCTGATTCAAGCAAAGTAACTGTTTATGTCAAAAATTTAGTAAACTTTAATTTCAATTCAGTAGATGCAAAATTCAGTTCTCCTTTCTTCAATTTTGAGAAAACTTTTACTCTTTCTCCTCACGAAAAAGAAAGGTTTGAAATAACTGTTGACAAAGAAAGGTTCAAGGATTTGATGGCAGGATTCTACACGCTAAATGCAGAGATGACAGTCAATGACAAGAAAGCGAATGTCGAGGGAGTAATAAGATACACTGAAGAAAATATCGTGACAAGTTCTCAAAATGAATACGGGCTTATCATATACACAAAAAGAATAATAAAAGAAAATGAAGGAAATGTTGTATCAGACTCTTCAACTGTTTTAAAGAAAAATATAATATCACGGCTTTTTACAACTTTTAGTCCTGAACCAGACATAGTGGAAAGAGATGGTTTCAGTATTTATTACACTTGGGAAAGATCAATCAAACCAGGAGAAAGATTGGAGATAGTTGTTAAAACAAACTGGCTTCTTCCTCTTCTTGCAGTTTTATTAGTCATAGCAATAGTAATTTTAGCTAAACAATTTTCAATGACAAGTTTGTCTATAAAGAAAAGAGTTAATTTCGTAAGAGCAAAAGGCGGGGAATTTGCATTGAGAGTTTCAATAAATGTTACTGCAAGAAAATATATCCAAAAGATTAACATCATCGAAAGACTTCCTATGCTTGTCAAGCTTCACGAAAAATTCGGAGGAGAAATGCCAAGAAGAGTTGATGAAAAGAATAGAAGAATAGAATGGCACTTCGACAAATTGCAGCCCGGAGAATCAAGAGTAATTTCATACATCATATATTCAAAGGTTGGAGTTCTTGGAAAATTCGCTCTCCCAACAGCAAGAGCAATATATGAAAAAGACGGAGTAGTTCATGAAGCAGAATCAAATCACGCATTCTTTATTGCAGAGCAGGGAAAGAAAGTTGAAGATTAATTAATCAAAAAAATAAGGAATAGAATTATGCCCGCCTGGAACACCGTAATTATCTACTTCCACTTCCACATCAGTGTCTTCAAATAAATCTATTTCATTCAATGATTGTTCAAGTTTTTCTTCTTTCTCAACTTCAGGCCACGAAGCATCATATTCTTCATCCATGATTATTTTTATTCTTTAAGGTTTATAATAATTTATGTTATAGAAAATCCCCCGACCAAGAATCGAACTTGGATAAGCCGGTCTACAGCCAGCTGCATTACCACTATGCTATCGGGGGTTAAAATAGATAATCAGAATGTATTTTTAAAAGTTCTTGTTAATACAAATTATAAAATAATCCATTTTTATCGTCGCTGATATGTCAAATTATTAACGAAATATTTATAAATACGACGGGATTGTTTAAAATATAAAAAATGAGGGGAAAAAATAATGGAGGAAGATTCTCAGGACGAAGAAGAGATATTTGATGAGGTTATTGACGATCTTGAACTAGACAATTAGTCAATTATTGTTTAATCTCTAATTTTATTTTATTGTTTTCTTTATTTATTTCTTCAAATTCTGCATCAATAATAAGTTCCAATTCCTGAACATTCACTTGTGAAACCCAGACATTGTTCATTCCAATAAATCTTCCGTAGCCAATATCAATAGATTCAGAATCAACTGTCTTAATTATTTCTTCATTCGATAAAATCTGAATTTTAAAGTCTTCTGATTTTTTAAGTCCTGAATTTATTATTGTCAGATTGATGCTCAAAAATCTTCCGCTGATGCTTGCAGAGATATTTCCAAAAGTCAAATCAGGATTGCTTGGTATTGAATATAAATCTTCAATCAATTGCAATGTATCGTCGCCAATTTCCTGATTGCAGTTAGTTATATTGTACATTATATTTTCAGGATTTGTTGAATGTGCAAAACCCAGGACGTGCAGAAGCTCGTGCAATGCAATATTCGGTGTCGGGCAGTTTGATTCCCTTATCAGCAAAATCTCTCCGTTTAATATTACAGCAAGATTTCCTATAGCAGTTATATTTGTCGGCCCTCCTTCACCTGCAATAAAAAGGTTTCCATTAGTCTTTGCTCTTTCCTCGCAGGTTACATAAATGTCCGCATTATTATCAACAGAATAAAAATTAAGAGGAGTAACATCTTCCATTATATCAAAAGCAGATTCCATATCATCTTGTTTTTGCAGAGGGCAGTCCAAAATTTCATAAGAAATGGATTTTTCAGGAAATCTCATATTTGGATAAAATTGCATATTATTATCAACTTCAGAGAAAGAACTGAAATTGCTGTTAACAGGAGTTGATTCAAAATTTATCGTCTTTAAAGGTATAACATAAAAAAATAATAATATTAACAGGAAAAAAATAGTTATTGAAGAAATTAATAATTTCCACCCCATATATTAACTTATTTTTTGCATTATATAAACATTTTTAAAAAAATAAAAAAGAAATAGAAAATAACTTTTTACCAATCTTCTTCGTAACTTCCCTTGTCTTCCTTCTCTTCTCCAAATTCTTCGTCGTCTTCAAACTCATCAGAGTCGGAATCTTCTTCAACTTCCTCGTCTTCATCGTATTCTTTTTTTGCCATTATCTTATTTTCCTCAATTTAATTAGGTAAAAGTTTTACGAAAAAACCTTTTTTAAAGTTTTTGATTACGCATACAAACTGCCTGTACATTGGTAATCAATAATTTCCTGAGGAGTTAATTCATAATTTTCATCCTGTATTTTTATAAGATAATCTTCCAAATCAGAAGTTGAAAAACTGCAGGTTCCGTACTGGTCAGTTAATCCGGAAATTATATCGTCAACCATCTCAGCTATTTCAGCATCTGTATAAGGAACAGCCTGTAAAGTTGTCCAGTATGAATTAGTAAAATTTCCTGTTACTTCTTTTATCTTGGAATAAAATTCACATTGTTCTTCTGATGCATCTTCAAACCCTTCTATGCTATAAAAGTAAGTTGCAGTTTGAGTCCATGTGGAATTTGATGAAGGAATCTCATAAGTCATATTTGCAGGATGGCATGTATCAGTCTCATTAATCAAACAGCTAATGCTTGTGTCGCAGTCAATTGCTAAAATTCTTGCGCAACTCCCCAAACAGCAATCTCCATTAACCAAAGTTTCACTGCATTCTTCATAACTTTCACAGACAGTTCCATTTTGGTCTGCACAGCTTAGTACAGTTTCAACAACGCAGGATTGGACTTCATCAGGCTTGCTTTCTTCTGTCCCGCAACTGTTTGCATCTGTGCAGGTTCTGTTTTGAAGCGAATCAAGGCAGTTTCCCCAGTCAACACATTCCCAGTCTTCAGTGCAGATTGTCTCTGTAATTTTTTGAATGTAAAAATTTGCTTTCTCTTCAGTTATGCTGTCAAGCCTTACTAATAAATCATAAACTCCGTCGTCATTAAGGTCAAATTTTTCTGACTGCCCTGCAGAAAATGTTTTGCTTATTGGAGTGCTGTAAATTGTAACCGACGCTGAATCAGTGCCGACAGAATTTACAACCATTCTGTGTTCTCCTCCGTCGATGTTAAATTTTGCTTCCTTGCCCGAAGCAAGAACTGCAGAAGCTCCCTGAAGAATTTCAGTGTCAGAAATTTGTTTTGGTGCTGTTGTTACAAAATATATTGCAAAACCAATTATCAAAATGAGGACTAATGCGCCGACAGCTCCGAATATAAGTGCAGGAGGAATTGGTTTTTTATCACTGTTCTTTTTTGTTTCAGCAGGTTTCATTTCACCAGATTGTGACTGAGGCGAATTTTGAGTTGTTATTGCTATTGCTTCATCAATATCAGAAACTCTCCACCCTTTTGCAAGAAGGTATTTTTTTACCTGAGATATAGGAATGTTTTGTGCTAAGGAATTTTTTATGTATTCAACAAGTTGTGGATATATCATGTTCAACCTCTTTATTTTTATTGGAAACTGGAGTTTTTAAGTATTTCATAAAGTCTGTCATAAACTTCAGGATATAAGTCAGGGTTGATAATAAATTCGTGGAAGAATTCAAAATTTAATTCGTTGCAGGTTCCTTCGAAATAATAATTTGTTGCATAGTCAAGATACTGGCTGGAATTTTTTACAAATCCTTCCCCTGTTTCATCTCCCATATCGCATCCAATTCCGATAAAATTGTATACTGGAATTTTTTCTGTATAACCTTTATTTAACTGATTCATGAAAAAGCTATTTTCGTCAAGTTCACGGCACGAAATCTCAGGACCAATCACAGCGCAGTAATCTCTTATTTTTCCCTCGATGCCGTGATTAGGGACAGTAACTAATATCGCCTTTTCAACATTTTCTCCTCCGAAAACCTGAATGTATCTTCTGACAACAACTCCGCCCATGCTGTGTGCAGCAAGAATTACTTTGTCTTTATTTGTCTTGTATTTTACAAGTTCAATCAAATTCTTCAACCGAATAGCATATGTATCAATTCCTTCCTGATTCGAGGAAATTGTTTTCTCTCCTGTTTCTGTTTTGTAAGTATCAAAGAAATAGCTTCCTGTCATTATCATCGTTGAATTGATTTTTCCCCATAAACCCTCTTCAGTGGAAGCCCCCAAAACAATTGCACCTGCATCAATATAACCTTCGTTGTTCAATTTGGTTTTTATCTTAGAGAATGTGTCAAAACTGTAACCTGTTGAAATTGCCTCATTGATAGCCTGCCCATGAAGGAATATTATTGGATAATTTTTATTTGAGCAAATTCTGTCTTCGCAGCATTTTTCACATTTTCCATACAAACAGCATACAGAATCACGTTCAGTCAGCGATAAAGGTATAGGCGGGAATGGGATGGAAAAAATGTTTATTTTCTCAATAATTGCCGGATTGGTAGTTTCATTAAGAGCACAAAGAACTCCTTCATTATTTGTCAGATATTCATTGTAAAGATTGCTCACTTCGGAAACAATTCCCTCGGTGATAATTTTTTTGTTCTGCAAATCTGTTGTGTTCTTGAAATTATCAAATGCATTATTATAATCTGAAATGACTTTCTTTAATTGCTCGCAAATTGCATCTGGCATCACGCCTTGCGAAATTTGCTCAAGCGTCATTCTGGAACTTGAAAAATTTCCTGAAAGATTATTGTAAAGCGAAATGTCATATATTATGTTTAATCTCAACTCTTCTGTTTCATTGCGGAATTCTTCTGTTTGATTTTTTATTTTGGGAAGTTCATTCCTCAGCAAATCAAAATTTTGGTCGAGCCATAAATTTTTCAGTATTTCTACAGAGACATTTAATTTTTTCGATGTGTTTGATAATGTTTCTATTTTGTTAAGTAAATCCCCCGTAGAAAAAAGGTTGTTTACTGATTTTATATTCAGCAATGTTTCATTAAATTTTCCATCTGAAAAATAAAGAATTTCTTTCATGTTTATTATTTCATTTCTTGAGTCATTCTTGAAAATTTTATCTTCTTCATCGAGTATATAATTAACAGTTATCAAAATTGCCCTTTTGCTTTCCTGTTCGCTTGTAAAGCACAAAAGTGTTTTCTTGCTTCTGCAACTTACTTCAAATCTCTTAAGTTCCTGACTTCCTTCAATGAGATTATTATTTTTCAGAGTGTATGTTTTCAGCTGAGATATAATTGTTGTCGTGTTAAAAGAGCCCTCATCAATCATTTTTCCCTCGCTGATGTCAAAGAATTCATATTCACATTCAGCAGAGCAAAAAGGATTCATAGCCAGGTCTGTTTTGAAAGTTAGGTCGTAATCTGTTTCGTCAGTGAAAAAAATATTTTCCTTGTCTGAAGAGAGCTCGACTAAAACATCATTTCTAAGAGTGAAATTTACATAAAGAGACAACTGAACAGAAATTAGAATTATGCTTACGGCAAGGAGAATAAAAAGAGTGATTACAAGAGGCTTGTTGCTCAGAATTTTTTTCAGTTTTTCTCCTGATGCTATCAGGCTTATGATGAAGAATGCAAAAAAGGACATTACCAGTGCAGAAATCCACGCTCCCGACGAGGAATTCAAATCAAGAAGAAATTTTATATAATTTGAAAAAGGAGAACCATATTGCACAAAAAGTGCAATGAACAGGAATGAAGGAAGGAAACCGAGAATTATTGACGTGAAAATTTTTATTATAAAAAAATTCTTTCTAATGAACTCTTTAATCTTCCCCTTTTCCATAAAATAATTAGTACTAATGAATTTAAATAACTGACGATGAATTTATATATTAAAAATATTTTATTAAACAGAGGTGAACATGAACGAGAAACAAATTCGGTTAGTCAGATTTATCCTTGTTGGAATTATATTAATTTCTTCTCTTGTCCTGATTGTCGGAATAGCTACAAATAATTTTGCATCAATTTTTCAGCAGGAGGAAGGAGATGTTGTCTTGTTTTATCATTGGTGGATTTCTTCGGGGGAACAGGCAGCATTGAATGCTATGATTAATGTTTTTCTCGAGAAATATCCTGAAACAGCCGTTCTTCCTGTTTCAATTATCAGCAGAAGTTCAGCAGGAGGAGGAAATGTGCTGTTCAGTATTGTAAGACCTCTTGTTCTTTCAGGAGATGCTCCTGATGCTTTTGTTATGCACGCAGGTTATGAAGCAAAAACTTATGTCGATGCAAATTTATTGGAGCCAGTTAACGACATATGGGAAACAGCAGAACTTGAAAAAGTAACTCCAAAAGTTGTTCAGGTAATGTGCAAATTCAACGGAGATTTTTATTCTGTTCCTGTGGGAATTCATAGGACAAACGTTGTGTGGTACAATAAAAAAATTCTTGATGATGCAAAAATTAATCCATCAGATATTACTACATGGGATTCTTTTTTCAGCGCGTGTGATAAAATAAAATCCTCGGGAATTGATTACCCGATACAGCTTGCGGCAACTTGGACAGCCCAGCATGCTTTTGACCAGATTATTGCAAGTGAAGGAATTGATTTTTACGAAGATTGGGTTAATGGAAAAATTACTGCAGATGATTCCAGATTGATTAACGCATTGGAGACTTTCAAAAAATATTTGAGTTATACAAATCCTGACCACGCAGATGTTGAGTGGAATACTGCAATAGACAGAATAGTTCACGGGGAAGGAGCATTCAATATTATGGGAGACTGGGCTAACGGCGAGTTTACTTCTGAGGGAATGATTTACGAAGAAGATTACGGAACTTTTGTTGTTCCAGGAACAAGAGATATGTACGGATTAGTTATTGATACTTTTCAGCGTCCTAAATCAGTGAAGCATCCTGAAAATTCAGCGAGGTGGCTTGGAATTGTTGCTTCAAATGAAGGGCAGGACGCGTTTAATCCATTGAAGGGTTCAATCTCAGCGAGGATTGACACTGACGTTGCTGAATATGGGGCATATCAGAAAACAGCAATTTTTGATTTCGTGACTGTGAAATATATGTTCCCTGCAATTTCTAACGGAGCACCAAAAGAGTTTGAAGTAAGAGAACAACAAATAATTGCCGAGTTTGCAGAAGACTTGAATGTTGAAAAAGCAGCAAAGGCATTTGCAGATTATCACAGCGAGAATTCTGAAAAATACACAATAGAGTGGGAATTGAATTAATATTTCCTAATATGTAAATAATTATAAAGAACAGCCACTTAGATAATTTATATGAGTTTAAGGAAAATCCTTAGTATCATTGGACTTAGTCTTTTGACAAGTTGCGCTACAATTAAAGAAAATGTTCCGATTCCTACATCAGACCTTTTTAACAAATTTCTTTTTCTGAAAATATATGGAGTAAATGCATTGAGCATCGGACAGGATACTGATGGAGACAAGTATGAAGACAGAATAGAATGTTATTTCAGAACTAAAAATAATAAAGAATCAAATTTTGAGTTAGTAAAAGTCTACGAAGATGCAGACAGAAACCTGAATATAGAAGAGAGCGAACTTGTCTGGGAAGCAGATAAAGGGCAGGAATATGATTCAAGGAAAAAATTAGTTTTCCTGAAAAGTTATGTAGGCGAAGAAGACAGAATATTTTTCTCAGTTGGTTACGATACAGACAACAATGGCATTGAAGATTCAAAAGAATTTTATCAGGTTGCAGGAGTTGATTCGACAGGACATTTTACTCTTGTGAAAGTTGGGGCAGATTTGAAATATGTTCAGATAAAGGATGCTTAGATAAAATGTTAAAAGGATTGATAAAAACCATTGGAATTTTAAGTCTCGGACTTGTAGTTGGATTTGGTATTGGAAAGAATTTTGAAGATAACAAAAAAGCAATGATGATAAGTTACGGGAGAATGGTGGCGATAAAGTATGACACAAATAATGACGGCACTTATGACAAGAGGGATTTTTATTTAGTCACAGGTTTTGAAAATGATTATACAGTTGAAATGGAAAAAGTAGCAACTCAAAAAGACAAGAACAAAAATGACAGTTTTGAATCAGACGAATTTATCTATATTAAAGAGGGTTTTGAGGTAGCAGTAGAAGAGGAAAAAGAGGATTAGTAATCTTTAAAAATAACTTTTCTTTTTGCTTTATTAGACATATTGCCTACGTGGTCTAACGGCTATGAGACCTCGAGAAACATTCCATCAATTTCTTTTTAATATCATCTATTGAATGGTCGCCATCTTTTAAACTTATTGTTCTTGAGCTCCCCTTTCCCTTTTTCTTCAAATCAAGAATGATTATTCTGAACCTTGGTTTTTCTTTTTCTAAGATTTCCATATTATATTTGATATTAATTATAATATAATAAGATTTATAAATCTCTGTTTTAATTGATAAATAATAACATGAGGGGATAGGAGCATGAATGCCATCTCAACCAATCACAAAATACCAATTCAAAAAATTATTAAAACTCACAAGAAAAGAAAAAAATAAATTCCTTGCTCGAAGAGATATACTCTATTACAAAATTTTATGGAAATTAGGATTCCGAGTCAGTGAGGGAAGATTAATTAAAATTTCTGAAATAAATTTTCATGATAAAACAATTTTCATTCCAGCGGAAAATAATAAAGAGAGAAATTCAGATTATTTCCCAATAACTTTTTTTCTTCGATGGCAGATAAAAAGATATGTCAAAAAAATGCCTTTCAAATCACAATGGCTTTTTCCTCGCTTAAATCAGAGGAAGCAAAAAGATTCTCCTGTTTCATTATTTCAGATGGAAAGAGTTTTTAGCGAGAGAATGAGGGAACTTGGATTTCTTCATGAGTCATCTCCATATAAAGATGGAAAACGAAAAAAACATAATCTTAATTTATATTCATTTAGAAAAAGATTTGGAACAGCAGTTTATCGCAAGACTCATTGTCCTAAGACAACCGCATCGATGCTTAGACAAACAGACCCAGAATTAAAGGCAGTTTGGTCTTATGTTTTTATGGCTGAAAAAGAGCAAAGAAGAGGAATATTGAATAAAATTAGTTTCTAAGATTTAGTCTTAAAGATTTTTTCTTCTCCTGTATCTGTGTTCCTGTATAAAAATTCAAATCTTTTCAATTTCTCCAATATTTTTTTATCTGAAATAAAAGAACTCAGATAATCTACATCATTTTTTATTAAGAAATTTCCGAT
>JAMCXF010000025.1 GCA_023475035.1 Candidatus Pacearchaeota archaeon | reverse complement strand
CCGTTGCTCCAAAAAGTTATGACGAATCTTGCAGTAAAATTTGATAATCTTTCAGACCAGATTTCAAAACTTCTTGGATTGTTTGAGATATCTGCTAAAACATTGGCGGAAAAAGGAGCAACGGGAGAAGATAAAAAAATGCTGGAAAAATTAGATTCTCTTCTTGACCAAAATAAAGTAATTGCAAAAGGGATTGCTCTTCTTCACGAACGGGCAATGCCTGCAGAACAGGAAGTTGAAATTGTTTCTTCAGAATCTGTCTCTCCGATTTCAGAAAGACCAATGCCTATTCCAAGACTTCCTTCTCCAAGAATTCCTCCAGGGCATAAGATTGTAAAAACAGTTGAAACAGAAAGAATCTTGAAACCTTCTCAGTTAGAATTTCCTGAAAATCGTAAAAGATTCGTGACAGAAGCATGAATATCAGGAGGCATCAATGAAGGAAACATTTTCAGAGGACTTCAAAAAAATTTTTCTTATAAAATTTACAGAACAGTTGATTAGGAATTCTGAAAAAATAGACATCAGAAAACTTCAGGGAATAATAGCACAAAAAGAAAAGAAAAAGTTCAAAAAATTATCTGAAAAAGATTTTGTAAAGATAGAAAAATTAGGAATAAAACTTCCAATTGAAAGATTTCCTTCGAGACAGGCAAGAAGGATGCCGATGGTGCGGGAAATGGCAAAACCGACTTTGTTTATTCCTGAATCAAAATTGCCAGAGCATCTTGAATATCTCAAGCCAATGCCGACTGCAGGAGTGGAAATAGATTTATGGAAATTAAATCCTTTGATAAAAGACAGGGCAGTCAGAGTTATTGAAGTAAATCCCGACGAGAAAGTTGTTGTTACAGGAGCAATGGGAACAAAAACAACTGACATCATTTTGAACAAGGAAGATATTAACAGAGTTATAAATGAATTTGCAAAAATTTCAAAAATTCCGATTGAGGAAGGAGTTTATAGAGTTGTCGTCGGTAATTTGATTCTTTCAGCAGTCATATCAGAAGTTATCGGTTCAAAGTTTATAATTAGGAAAATGATAATTCCTGCAAAACCAAAACAGCCAATGCAGACACTTCCGGCAATGCCAAGAATTCCAAGATAGATTCAAATTAAGATTGACATTCTTCAATAGTTTCCCATATCTGATAATCATCGTCTGTTTGTATTGAAGTTTCAAAATTAAATCCAACATGACTTTTTGAATATCCCTGCACAGGAAATTTGTAAACTGCAATTAACAAGCAGTCTGTTTCATCGCTGTTTAAGAATTCAATGTAATAATTTTCGTAACTTACATTTATTGGGAAGTCTGTGCTTCCAAAGTATAACCCGGATGTACCTGGCCAGGTTTCTTCAACTTTCCCGCTGTTTACAGGAGTTATGTCTACACAAGCTCCTTCCCGGCAGAATTGCCCTCCGCATTCCCCGCAATTTATTTCTGCTCCACAATTGTTTATTTTAGTTCCGCAAACCCATGTTCCGCAGGTAATTTCCTGTGTTTCAGGTTCACAATCTTCAGGAACACAAACTCCGTTTGTGCATGTGTCAGTTCCAGTGCAGGGCCCGCATTCCTCTCCGCATTCAGGGTCTTCACCGCATTCTAAGGCAGAACAATCAGGAACGCAATCTTCGTCGATAGTAACACCAATGCTGTAAGTGTCTGTAACCTCGGAAGTGACTTCTTCTCCCTCATCAGATTTGAAAACAGGAGCAACAGAAACAGTTGTAACCTGAGAAGCAATTAAATTTGAAGGGTCAAGAGAAAATCTGTTTGATTCCAATTCCCCAAGAGACGACTCTGCTTCAATAAGTTCAGAATTTACTTCATCAGACAAAACAAATTTTATTTTCAGCAATTCCCCTGCGCCAACTTTTCTTGTGACATCAACAAAAATGTTTCCATTTTCTTCATAAGCATTTGTTATATCCAAATCTATCAAAAATTGCCCAAACCTCACTTGCCCAGAACCTTCAGAAATTATATTGCTGACGACAAACCAAATAATTCCAATTGCAATAATAGAAAGAAGAATAATTATCATAGTGACTACAATTGTAGACAAGCCTCTGCGGTTTTTTGAAAAAAAATTGCAGAGAGAGAAACTTTCGTTTTGACCTCTCTTATTGTTAATCATTATTTAAGATGTATTTTAAAATTTAAAAACTAATTGGATACCTGCAAACATTCAATAGCAATAAGATTAATTGTTTGGTTTTCTAAGGTTAATGGAATTTGTTCACAGGCAGCTGCTTTTTGCATTATTGTCAGAAGAGCATAAGTGTATCCATCATTCTGTCCTTTGATTATCATTCCGTTTATTGCAGGAGTGATTACGAAAATAAATATTAATACAATCAATAATGTTGCAATGACTAAAACCAAAGCAAGGATGAGCTTGTCTCTTTTGTCTTTCCCCATAGTATATTAAGAAATGTTTGATTTAAAAATATTTGGTTATAGTTCAACAGCATTTGTTATGCTTTTCAAGACAACTCCTTTCGGCAAAGTCACAAAAACAGATATTGTATCTCCGTCTTTAAACGGCACATTTCCCCGTGATTCAATTGTGTAAACAAAATAACTTCTTGTTCCAGGAGTTATTATGAGATTATTAGGGTCGACGACAAAAGAATCGGAAATTTCAGTCGGCATTCCATTTTTATAAAGAGTGATAGTGATGCTTTTTCCTGCAGCTTCTTCATAAATTTCAAGATTTGTAGACATCATAAGGATACTGCCGTTAGTCACCATTCTATAGCCAGAGTCAATGCTTGCTGTTGTTCCGGCAACGCTGTCTAAAAATCCCGAAGCAGTCATTTCTCCTGAATATTCAAAAATCAAAGTTCGCGGAATTCTTTGCGGAGGAGCAAGTGCTGGAATTTCATTCGCAGAAGGGAGAGTTACATTTTTCGGAACAAAAGGTTTCTTAAGTTTTAATTCTCCTACAGAATAGCTTACAACAAAAACAGTGTCGGATTTTCCATCTTGTTCAAAATCTATTTGATAAAATGCGATATCGGCATCTTTTACATTTCCGACATTTATTTCAGGAGGAAGATTTTCAAAATCAAGTTCAGTAACATTAGTTATGCTTTCGACGTCAATTTTTTTCTTATCAACAAATTTTTCAATGTATTTATCCGCATTGTCAGCAACAGAACTTGCAATTTTGTCACGAATTTTGTTTGCAATATCAGTTTGCGCAGTTATGAATATCCCTGCCAGCAATATTGTGCAAACAAAAAAAACAAAAATATTTTTCCCTCTTTTTTTCATAGATAAACAATGTTGCTGTCATATTTAAAATTATTTATAAAGACAAAATACATTTGCAATATTATGAAGGCGGAAATAACAAAGGAAAAACTCGGCAAGTATTTTGCATTGACGTCAGAAGCGTTAAAAGAAGTTAAAAAAAATATAATAAAAGGAAAAGAAAAATATGCAAAAGAAATAATTGATATGGTTTCAAATTATCTTTCAGATGCAAAACATTTTGAAAAAAAAGGAGATTTTGTTAATGCTTTTGCAGCATTAAATTATGCTCACGGATGGCTTGATTCAGGAGTCCGCTTAGATGTCTTTGACGTGAAGAATGATAAACTTTTTACTATAAAATAATTATTTGTATTTTCTTTTTTCTAAATTTCTGTAAGCAGATTTTAACAGTTCCTCATCGGTAAGTTCTTTTTTCTTTTTTGGTTTATAGAGATGAAATCCTTTTTTTAATTCCCATCCTGCACAGGCGCGGGTTCCGTCTGGTTGCAGTATCAATAAATCTTCTTCTCCGGGATGTCTTTTTCCTTTGAGCAGTCTCTCAACTTCTTTTTTTGTATATTCAACCATTGATAAATATTAGAATTCAAATTTTATAAAACTATTTCCCGTATTTTCTGTGCAAAAGTTTTATCAGGTAATAAGCAGAGCCAAATACAATTACACCCGGCAGGAGTGCAATTCCGAGTGTTGGAGCAAGAACACTTGTTCCGATAGCACCGACAGTTCCTGCGCCAATTGCCTCTAAAAAACCTACAATTCTCGGAACAGTTTTCTCGACATTTTTTTGCAGAGCATCAAGCTGCATAACCATTTTACCATTTTTTAAAATCTTGACTTTCCTGTCTTCTTCAGAAATTATAACGACGAGATTGTCTCCTTCTGCCGCGCTTAATGCTGCGCTGTGCCTTGTGCCGTAATTCTTGAAAACCTTTTTGCTTTTTATCATGACTCCATAAGCTTTCAAAAATCCGTTCTTGTCAATTATTACAGCCCCGTCTATAAGTGCAAGAGATTCCAAAAGTTTCGGATTATCTGAAACTTTAAATGGCGGAACAGTTTGTTTAACAAGAGACTTATATGGAACATCGCCGACGACAAAAAGTGCCCCTTCCCCGCGTTTTGCTATTCTCAGTCCCACCTGCACGAGTACTTCTTCAATGCTTGTTTTTTTGTTTTGCATATAATATTATCATTCAATAGTTTTTTAAATTTTATCTACGTGAAATCTTTATGAAAAAGAAAGTGATAGTTCTAAGTCTTGGCGGAAGTCTGATAATTCCCGACGATATAAATGTAAAATATCTGAAAGAATTTAAAAAAACCATTATGGAAAATACAAAAAAATACAAATTTGTCGTTGTTTGCGGAGGAGGGAGTATTGCAAGAAAATATATCTATGCTCTTCGTGAATCTGGGATGAATGAAATTTTCCAGAGTTTCGCAGGAATTTCAGCGACGAGAATGAATGCCCGTTTTATGTCTTATTTTTTTAAGCAGAATCAGGAAAGGGGAATTCCTCACAAAATGAAAGAGTTAAGACGATATGTAAAAAAATTTGATGTTATTTTTTGCGGAGCATTGGAATACAAACCGCATCAGACTTCAGATTCAACTTCAGCGCAAATTGCAAAAGAGTTCAAAACAATTTTTATTAATTTGACAGACGTTGCAGGGCTTCATGATAAAAATCCAAAAAAGCATAAAGATGCCAAATTTATTCCTGAAATTTCTTGGGGAGATTTTTACAAAATGGCAAACAAAGAAAAATTCAAGCCAGGGCAGCATTTTGTTCTCGACCAAACAGCTTCAAAAATAATTATGGAAAATAATATCACAACCTACATTCTAGGAAAAGATATGAAACAGCTGGATAATCTCTTGCATTGTAAAAAGTTTAAGGGAACAAAAATCGGAGATTTCTGAAAATCCTGTTTATCAAAAGATTTATATAATATATTATTACAACATTGTAATATGACAATATCAAATAAAGAAACAGCACTTTTGGGGCTTCTTTCAGAAGGAGCGATGCACGCGTATAAAATTGAACAGGAAATAAAAAATAGAGCTATGCGTGATTGGACAGAGATATCTATGTCTTCTGTTTACAAATTGCTAAGAAAACTGGAAAAGGATAAATTAATTAAAAGCGAGATGAAAGTTTCTCAAAAAAATATATCTCAAAAAGTTTATTCATTAACCAGCGAGGGCAAAAAGAAACTGAAAGAAAAGATAAAACTTCTCGTAAGCGAACCTGAAAGAATGTTATTCAGAATTGATTTAGCTACATCTCATTTAGACCAGCTGACAAAAAAAGAAGCAGCTGAATGTTTAAAAAAATATGAGAAAAAACTTAATGAAATGTTAGATTGTTATAAAGAACTTGAAAAATATCTTAGAAATTGCAGTTACCAAAAACAGGTTTTGGCTTTAGCAAGAAGACCTCAATACCTGATAATTGGAGAATTAAATTGGGTTAAAGAATACCAAAGAGAAATAAAATGAATCGGGACAAAATAATAATCAAAGGAGCAAGAACCCATAATCTCAAGAATATTTCTCTGGAGATTCCAAAAAATAAAGTTGTAGTTTTTACAGGAGTTTCAGGTTCTGGAAAATCATCTCTGGTTTTTGATACAATTTATACAGAAGCGCAGAGACAGTTAATAGAAACATTTTCATCTTTTGCAAGAGCAAGAATGCCAAAACTTTCCAAGCCAGATGTGGACGAAATAAGAAACATATCAACTGCAATTGTAATTGATCAAAAAAGAATGGGCACAAATTTAAGAAGCACTCTTGGAACTGCAACCGAACTATATACCTATTTAAGACTTTTATTCTCAAGATGCGGAGACAAATGGATAGGTCCTTCTTTCTTATTCGGGTTTAATCATCCTCTTGGAATGTGCCCGGAATGCAAAGGTTTTGGTAAAAAAATAATTGTAGATGTAGATAGATTAATTGACAAAGAAAAAACAATACGTGAAGGAGGAATTACTCACCCGGATCATAAAGTTGGCGGCTGGAACTGGAGAGAGATGGTAGCAACAAGTTTATTTGACGTCGATAAAAAGCTAAAAGATTTTTCAAAAAAAGAAATGAATGATTTGCTGTATGCAAAAGCGATTCCAATTGAAAAAAAACACGGAGCAGGAACATATTCCAAAGTTTTCGAAGGTATTGCTAGAAGACTTGAAAAGGCTTATCTGAATAAGGCCGAAGATGAATTGCCTGCAGAAAAGAAAAATGCATATCAAAAATATTTCATTTATTCAGATTGTGACTCCTGTGAGGGTTCTAGAATAAATGAGAAAGCAAGAAGCGTTAAAGTTAATGGAAAAAATATTCCTGAGGTTGTAAAGATGGAGCTGACAGAACTTGACAAATATTTAAGCACAATAAAAGGAGACCTTGCAAAACCAATGGTTACAAAGATGAGGCAGATTCTCTCCCACATGATTGAAATAGGAATCGGATATTTGTCCCTGAATCGTCCTGTTGCAACATTGTCAGGAGGAGAAAGTCAAAGAGTAAAAATGGCAAGACAATTAGATTGTGACCTGGTAAATTTAATGTATATTTTAGATGAACCTTCTATCGGGCTTCATCCAAGAGACAATAATAAATTAATTGAGATGCTTGGAAAATTAAGAGATAAAGGAAACAGCGTATTTGTCGTCGAGCATGACCCAGATATAATTAAATCTGCAGAATATATCGTTGACGTCGGCCCGCATGCAGGAACAAAAGGAGGAAAAATTGTATATGCTGGACCAATTAGCGGATTAAAAAATTCAGAGGGTTTAACTGCTGAATTTCTGAATAAAAAATTAAAAATATATGACAAAAGAAAAAATTGGAAAGATTTCATCGAGATAAAAAATGCAACACTCCATAATTTGAAAAATGTTTCAACAAAGATACCAAAAGGAGTTTTGACCTGCATTACTGGAGTTGCTGGTTCGGGAAAAAGCAGTTTAATTAATGATCTTTTTTTGAAAGAAAATCCTGATGCTATTGTAATAGACCAGTCGCCAGTGGGAAAGTCGTCAAGGTCAAATCCTGCAACATATGTGGGGATATTTGATGATATAAGAAAAGA
>JAMCXF010000020.1 GCA_023475035.1 Candidatus Pacearchaeota archaeon | reverse complement strand
AAAGGGGCTAAAAAATATTATCTTAAGTGTGACATTTCTGAAGGAATGTTTTCTAATGAAAAAGTTGTTGGATTTACTAATGTGGATGGAAATAGCGTAAGTGGTTTTTTCCCAAATGAAATCATCAAAGGCGATAAACTCGAGGTGATAATACTGGAGTCGGGCGAGAAGAAAAGTCTTATCCAACCAAAAATCTGTGGAAGAGATTATGAATTTTGGGGGCCACATCCTCGGCAAGTCTATGTAAACAACAATTTGTTATCCTGCGAATAATTTATAATTCTTAATTCTCTTATTTTTGTATGAAAACTATCTTTATCCCCGCAAAAATCAAATCAGAAATAAATGCTAAAAAAATTTCTGAACTTAAAATTCCCAAAAATATAGCAATCGCTTATTCAATCCAATACAAAGAAATAGCTGAGCAAATCCAAAAAATTCTATCAAAAAATCATAAAATAACTTCTTTTGTTCAGGTTTTGGGCTGTTCCAAACCAAAATTCTCAAAAGACACAAAAGCAATTTTGTTAATTTCCTCGGGGGAATTTCACGCGATTTCCCTCGCTGTTTCAATAGACCTTCCGGTTTATGTTATTGAATCCAATAAAATAAAAAAATTCTCAAAAGAAGAAATAGATTTATTTAATAAAAGAAAAAAAGGCTCTTATATGAAATTTCTCAATGCAGACAAAGTCGGAATTTTAATCTCAACAAAGCCAGGACAGGAAAATCTGCACAAAGCAATTTCCCTAAAAAATAAAATAAAAAACAAAGATGTTTATTTTTTTATCAGCAACGAGATAAACACAAAAGAATTTGAAAATTTCCCTGAAATAAAATCGTGGGTAAATACTGCCTGTCCGAGATTAGATTTTGACAATTCTGTAATAAATTTTGCTGATTTAAACTTTGGCAAGTCCAAAAACAGTCTTTAACGCAACTATAACTGTTGCAGGAACGAATAATGCAAGCAATGAGGCAAATATTGAAGAAACAATATCTCCTGCGCCTATTCCTATTAATGAACCTATAACACTGTCCATCCCAAATCTGCTGACAATTACAAGTATAGCCCCTGTTATCAGGAATGTCTGCGAGTCCTTTCCTGTCGCATTTATTGATATTCCTATTATTATACCAAGTATTACAAGAATCAAATAGATAAAACTGCTATAATTTGCTAAAGCAGAAACAGGAATTAATATTGTTGATATTCCTATGACAACCGCTAAAACAACTCCTATAAGAAAAGCCCATGCGCCTATAGAATTCTCCTTGGATGTTATCATTTTTCCTCTATAAACCCTAATCTGTGAAAATATATAAATTTTTGCTATATTTTACAAAATAAGAAAATTTATAAACCATATTAACTGCGAAATGATTACACATGAAAAGCAAATCATTAAGTTTGTTAGTGTTCGGAATTTTATCTATGTTAGTTCTTACTGCTTTTGCTAGTGCTCAAATTGCATTGACTGCGACTGATACTGAATTCTCTCAAGCAACTGGAGACACCTTAACTGTTCATATAGCAGGAATTACTGCTGGGAATACTGTTAATTTCACTTTTAGCCAGGTTAAAGATTATTCTGGAACAGAAATTACTTTTACTCCTAATCCTTTGACTATAACTGCTGATGGAGATGTTGTTATCTCTACAACTATTCCTTCTGCTTTTGATTTTTTCGGAGACTCTTATTCAACTGTATTGACGGCAACAGAAAAAAATGGTGCTGATATTGTAGGAACTGTTGTGACTAAAGACTTAACTTTCGCTCCAACCTTATTCTGTGCTTGGGACGGAAATGATTATGACAATCTTGATGATGACTTGGATGTTTCAATAGAAGGAATATCTGTAATAAACGGATTCGGTGATGATGAAGAATGGTATCCAATGGATGAAGTCGAAGTCGAAGTCGAAGTAAAAAACAGAAACTCAGACGACAATATTGACAACATAAAAATAGAATGGGGATTATTCAATAAAGAAACAGGAAAATGGACAATTGATGTAATCGATGAAAATGATTTTGACTTAAAGGACGGAGACAGCGAAACAAAAATATTGAGTTTCAAGGTAGATGATTTGGATGAAAACCTTGAAGATTTGGGAAGCGGAGATTTTGTATTCTATGTAAGAGCAACTGGAGATGTAGACAATACCGACAATGATGTTGCTTGTGCTAGTGATTCTAAAAATGTTAACATAGTTGCTGATGACAATTTTGTTATTGTAAACAATGTGGAAATCACAGAAGAATCAGTATCATGCGGAAATGAAATACAGGTAACTGCAGATGTTTTGAATCTTGGAGATGAGGAAGAAGAAAGTGTTTATGTTATAATATACAATAAAGAATTGGGAATAAACAAAAAAGTTACTCTTGGGGACATAGAAGAATTTGATAATACTGAATTAAATGCAGTTATTGCAATACCTGAAAATGCAGAAGAAAAAGAATACACTTTGGAATTAACTGTTTATGATGAAGAAGGAGATATTTATGAAAACAAAAATGATGACAAATCAAGAACAACTTTCCTATTGACTGTTGAAGGAAGCTGTTCAATAACTCCAAAAGCATCTATTTCAGCAACACTTGAATCTGAATCTGCTCTTGCAGGAAAAGAAGTAACAATAAAAGCAATAGTTACAAATACAGGAACAAAGACTGCTACTTACTCATTGAATGCTGCAGGATTTGCTGAATGGGCTTCATTAGCAAGCATAGACAAAAAATCTTTAATCATTGACGCAGGAAAATCAGAAGAAGTTTTAATAACATTAAGTATAAACAATGATGCTTCAGGAGAACAGGATTTCAGTATTGAATTAGTTGAAGGAAACAAGATACTTACTCAGCCAGTTAAAGTAACCGTAGAAAAATCATCTTTATTCCCAAACATTACAGGAATGTTTTCCGGAATTGCAGGAGACAACTGGTACTTGTGGGGAATTGGAGCATTGAATGTTCTTTTAGTTTTAATAATTATTATTGTGGCAATGAAAGTTGCGAAGAAAAAAGAAGAATAATTCTATGGAAGAAACCATTTTTCTTAATTTGGACAATATAACTCTTCTCGGATGGGAAGATAATAAATCATCTAAAAAAGTTGAACGAATGATTGAAGACCTCAAAAGAGGAGACATTCTTCCTCCAGTTCCTGTTATAAAAATAAATGATGCTGTTTATTCTTTAGTTTACATTTCTGACTACGATGTTGAAGGAGGTCATTATCGGGCAATTGCGCACAATAAAATTCACAAACCATTAAAATGTATTTCTTCAAAAGGACTTCCAGTCCCAAGAGATGATTCTATTCCTATAACAAAAATTAAGATACTCTAGCCAAAAAACTTTTCATAAATTCTTTGGCCGAATCTATTTTCTTTCTCTAGCTTTATAATTATCATTCCTATAACAAAACCAATCAAGCCTCCTGAAATAACGTCGCTGAAAAAATGAACACCAAAATAAACTCTTGAAAATGCAACTAAAACAGCAAATGCAATCCAAAATTTTTTTAATTTTGGAAATTGTTCAGACAGAATTGGAATCGCGCAAAAAACAAGAGCGCTCTGAAAAGAGGGAAACGAAAAATTCCATACAGAATAACTTGCTTCCTGCAGGTTTGAAATCAGCGGAACAATTCCCAATTGAAATGGTCTTTCTCTCTGAACTGCTATTTTCAGTATGAAAGTCACAATCGCTGATATTACAAGTGAAGCCCATAACGGAAAAATCCATCTTCTCTTATTTTCTCTCCATAAAAACAGCGACGTCAAAACAAAAAATATTATCACTTCTGAACTTACAAAAGTAATAAAAAGAAAAAAATAATCAATAACTCCATTTCTCAAAAAAGAAACATTTTTTACAAGGAAAGTATCAAAATAGAGGCTTGCAAAAATTGAGAATATCACTAAAGTAAAAATTATTACGCTTTTATTTTTCATTTTCTTCTAAAAGTTAAATTATTTAAATATATTTCCACTTCGTTTAGAATGAAAAAAAATGTGTCTTATATTATTGATATTGCAGTCAGATATTTTTTGCTTCTCCTTATAGGAATTTTCGGGATTCAGGTTTTTCATTTTCTATTTCTCCCATTAACTCTTTACCCTGTTTTTTCCCTGCTTGACATTTTTTTTCAAGCTTCGATTGTCTCAAATGTAATTTTTGCAGGCAATTTCCCGATCGAGATAATAAATTCCTGTGTTGCTGGTTCTGCATATGTTCTTTTATTAATTTTGAATTTGTCAATCCCAAAAATTCCTGTCAAAAAAAGAATTTTAATGCTGTTTTTTTCTTTTTCATCTTTTTTATTATTGAATATACTGCGAATTTTTTTCCTTTCTCTTATGCTAATCTCAGGAAATTCTTTTTTTGATATAACGCATAAAATATTCTGGTATGCAGGCAGCACAATTTTTGTCGTCGGAATTTGGTTTTTGAGCATTAGAATTTTCAGGGTAAAAGAAATTCCCTTCTATTCTGATATAAGGAATATTGCTTCAGGAAAATATACTAAGAAAACCAAGAGTGCCAAGAAGCACTAAAAATCCTGCAACAATTACTCCTGCAGCTATTGCTAAAATGCTCTTTTTTCTGTCCAGTCCCAAAATCCATGCTATTATTGCTCCTGTCCATGCTCCGGTTCCTGGAAGCGGAACAGCAACGAAAATTGCAAGAGCCAAAAATCCTGTTGTTGAATATTGCTTCTCAAATTTATCAACTTTTTTTTGTATCTTGCCCATATATTTTTCAAATATTTTTCTGTAAAAATGATTTTTTAAAAGATACTTATGTATATTATCAAAAAAGAAAAATGCAATAAACACAGCAAGAATATTCGCCATAATAATAAGAGGAAAAATTAAAACTAATGGAACATTATTATCGTTTGCAAAAAGTATCGCGAGGGGCAAACCGATTCTTAACTCGCTTATCGGCAATATAGAAAGAATAACTGCATAAATGATTCTTAAATCCATTTGAAATTTTAATTTTTATTTATTGCAAATTTTATTTGCTCATTATTGTATTTGCTTATTCGTTTCAATAAACATTTCGAGCATGAACCTTTCTGTTCCTTCTAATATCTCACAGTCCTTGATGTAAATGTTATAACAAGCAGGGCCTGATTTGTCTATGTATGTTTCGTTTCCTTTTAGAATATTTATGTACCCATATCTCCCCAATAAATCACAGCTCGCATTTTCATCTTTTATAACATTTCCTCCAATAATTTGATAAAGTTTTAACAAATTAGCAATAGCAATTATTCCATATCCTTCGCAATTAAAATCTTCTTCCAGATTTATGACATTTTCTTTTCTTAATCTGAGCACTCCCTGGAATGGAATATTTTCATCTAATTTTCTTGGGTCATTTCGCAGCCAAAAATTATAATCTGCAGTTACTTCTCCGGTCATTCCGCCTCCTTTTACAGGAAGCGACGTTCGGTATAATGTTTTTCCAGCCATTGCATTTCTGTCAATCTCAAAAATAACCCCTCCAACATTTACATTGTTAAGATAATTTATCAACCAAAGAACAGCGAGGAACATTAAAATGAATCCAAGCATAGTAATAATAATTATTTTGAAAGTTTTGTACTCTTTTTTAATTTGATTTTCAGAAGGAGCTTTTTCTTCTTCAATTCCGCAACTTTTGACTATTTTTTCTTCTCCATTTTTTTCAACTTCAAAGATTTCGCAAACTTTTTCCTTTTCAATCTTTTCTTTTTTCTCTTTTACGCTCTTTTTCTTTTTTGTCTCTTTTGCCATGTCTTAAAATTCCTTTTGTGATTTATAAGTTTTATTGTATTCCAATTATCTTAAATAAAGCACTATCACTAATTTTAACCAAATCTTCTCTTTTTCCTTCGATAAATAAGCAATTCTCTGTCTGTTTTATTTCAGAATTATCGCTTTCTTTTATGATTATGAAATTGTCAGAACAAGTTTTTACAGGCAATCCGGCCTCACATACTTCATTTTCAGGACAGGCTTTTTGCACTCTTTCAACTATTGAATTATCGTAAAATAGATTCCTGTAAAATTCTGCCTCTGCTTCAGCATCTGCAGAATAAACATATAATGGTTTATTCAAGTAATTTTCTATGGGATTTAATACTGGATTAATTGATTCAACTTCACGAGGATTATATTGAAAAGAAAATTTAGCATTTTCAATGTTCAAAATCCAAAATCCGTTTTCTTTTGTGAACTCAAATCCGTTATAAACTATCTTTTCACTTGATTCCTTCTCGCTTCCTAAAGAATATCCAAGAACGCTAAGAACCATCACTAAAATCAAAATACTCCCAATAGCAAGTTGATTTCTTTTCTGTTTTTTTTCTTCCTGTTCTTTTGAAATTATCTTTCTCATTATGATTTCATCCGCAGGCATATTCCTGCTGAGGACCTTGAAATTATCTTTCTCATTGTAATAATTTATTTTTTCTTACTATAAAAATCTTATCTACTTCTCAGTAGGTTATAAAAAAACAAAAGAAAAAGAAAAATAAAAAATAAATGACTTTATGCTGTTGTTGTTACAAGTTCAGCTGATGTAGCAGAAGTACCTTTGTACTTCTTACCAACTGTTGTATCAACGGTTTGTGTTCTTAAGTAAGTAGCAGCATTTACAGTGTCAGCAGCTTCATATCCAGCGACAACTAAAGCAATCTTACTGCTTGAGTAAGAGCTTGTTAAACTTTGGATCAAGAATTGTCCTGAACCAACGCCTGTCTTGTCTGTGAAATCGCTTCCACATGTGCTTCCTAATAAGTTAGCAGCAACAGAGTTAATACAACTTCCACCAACAACTATTAAGTTCTTTGAACTTACAGAACTAACTTCTGAATCAGTCACTAAAACTTCTCCAAGTGAAGTAGCTCCTCCTGTTGTTGAACTTACAACAACTCCTTCTGCAGTTGTAACGTATAATAAAGGCTTAACAATACTCTTTGGTATTTTAGCCTCTACGTCTGCAGGGTCATCAGTAGGATCTGTTCTTGTAATCTCAGCTCCATATCTAGAAATATATCTAGTTACGTCACTGTTATCTGGATCAGATACCCAGTTGCCTGTTCCTCCGAATGTAATTACCATATCTGGAGATGTTGTTGAACCATTACTGATAGTCAATAGATTAAACACTTGTCCATTTGCTGGAATTGTGAAATCATCGCCATCTCTTGTTGCATCATCTACAGAAACATTTACACTCCAAGTTGAACCTGTAATCACATTAGGGAGATCATCATTGTGGCCTTCTACTTCATTATTAGTAGCATTCGTGTCTGTTATGTTTATCAGAGTATTGTAATACGTTCTGATATATGTAGACATTGAATTATTTTGGCCAGCTCCTCCTCCGAAGTCTCCGCTTTCTACTGTAATAGCAAAGTCATCAGTTATTGCAGTTGTAGCGTTATGGAATGCAAAAGTTCCACCAGCAGCTTTCAATGTGAAAGTTCCTGTTGTAGACAATGACATTGTTTCTTCCTGTTCATTTGGACCAGGGTTCAATGTAAAGTAAACTTTTGGATCAGTGCTATCTGTATCATCAGCACCATCATATTTCACTACAATTGACTTAGCATCTGTTGTAGAACTTGTTGGATTAGCAGTACTAAGAATGAAATAATCACCTTTTGTGATATTTCCTCCATGTGACCCTCCATCAGGGTCTAACACTAATCTATCAGCTGCCTTATCTCCTCCGTATACTCCTGAAGAATTTGTGAATAATAATGGTAATACAACTTCATCACCATTGTAATTTGTAAATCTAAGGGTGTATTGTTGAGCGGATTCAGATAATTTTAAGCTAATATCTTCATAGTCCACAGCTTCTAAGCCTGCATATTGGATATCCCAATTCTGACTTACTAATACTTGTGGTTCATCTAAATCAGTAGCGGCACTTAACTTTCCTCCTGAAGGAACGTATAAGTCATCTTCTGCAGTCATGTTAATAGAAATCTCACTAATTGAGATGTCACCACTAACTTGGCTTGCAACTATAACTACTGCTGCATCGTTGATAGTTTCACCATTTACAGTCATATCTGTACCATTCTTCCATTCTATCTTATCTGCTCCAATATAGAAAAGCTCTCTGA
>JAMCXF010000022.1 GCA_023475035.1 Candidatus Pacearchaeota archaeon | reverse complement strand
AAAACTGCCTCACCTCATTTTGGATTATAATATTACTAATTGGAATTTTTTTTATTTCTCTGCAAGAGGCAAGAGCAGACAATTTTGCTTACACCAACGGAACATATATTTACCAAAATGAGGTGAGGCAGTTTTATCGGGGAATTAATTACATAACAGCATTAGTCTGGGGTAATGATTTTTACGGAATTCCTGAGGCGAAAGATATTCAAAAAATAAAAGAGTATAACTTTAATGCAATAAGACTTCCACTTTCAACTTATCAATTTCGGCAAAATGGTGTTTGGAATAATACTGTACTGAGATGGCTTAATAATACTATCAACTGGAGCAAAGCAAATAATCTTTCAGTGATATTGGATTTGCACGGAGATAATCCTACCTCAGCTTATGTATTCAAGGGATTTATTGAGAAAAATCAATCACAATGGGATAACATTACTTACTTTTGGACTTATCTTGCTTCTCTCTACAAAAATGAAACAACAATTCTTGGATATGACCTGATAAATGAACCTTATTTTTACAAACCAATTGATAGTTATACAAACAAAACAGCCATAGATGAACTTTGGAAAGAATGGGTTAATTTTACTTATGCAGGGGATTTTGATAAACTGAATAAATCGTGGAACGGCGTTGCAACTTTTACCAAATTTGACAATGAAACAAGTTATCTTAACACTACTCTTGGATTGATGGCTTACTGGAAGTTTGATAATAATTCTGAAGCAGGAGAAAATAAAACATATGCCTATGATTGGACTGGAAACGGCTTTGATGTGTATCAATCTTCTTCTACTTCTGCTCCTTCTTTTAATTTATCCGGAAAAATAAATGGTAATATGGATTTTCGCGGTCCTCAAAGTATGAATTCAATACCCTTTGCTAATCATACTCTGTCACAGTTTTCTGTTGCATTCTGGTTCAAATGCATTTACAATCAGCCACAATATCCAAGAGTGTTCATGGCGTATAGAAACAGAACGCAATATGCAGGGATATATCTTTATCTTTATCCTGCAAACGGAGGAGTCAGCCGTCTTTATACTTGGTTTTTAAATTCAACAGGGTCTTTGCCAACTGGACTTCAAAATCAGGTAATATCAAGAAACCCAATCTGCAACGACACTTCAGACTGGAGACATGTTGTTTATCAGTATACTGGAGCACAAGCCCAGCTTTATCTTGATGGCGTCCTTGACGATTCTTACAACATAACAACAGATGTGACTAACATAACTCATTTCCGTATGGGTGAAAGAAATATTCGCGGGAACAGCTGAAATTTTAATAAAAGCCCTGACGAAAGAAAATCCGTTATATTTTGAAGAAAAAGAAGAACTTCCTGAAAAGAGCATGACTTTTGTATTTGCTATTGCAATGATATTAGTTTTTATAATGATCATTCTGCTAAGAGTCAATATAATTAATAAAAGAAAAAAATAAAAATATTTTTAAACTAAACTAATCTAATTAATTTATGAAAAGAGAAAATAAGAGGGGATTATCAACAATTGTTATCACTTTAATTCTAATATTATTGTCGATAGTTGCTGTTGGAATTGTCTGGGTTGTTATTAATAATGTAATCAAAACCGGGACAGGCGGAGTTGACCTTGGGGCAAAATGCCTTGGAGTTCTTGTAGAAGCCACTGCATCAAATTGCGCAGCAGGAGTTTGTGATGTTACTCTATCGCGAAGCGGAACAGAAACTGATGCAATTGCAGGCGTCAAGATGGTTTTCAGAGACAGCACTGCAGGTGAAAGTTCAGACGTAATTGGCGAAGCAGGAAACATAGAAGCATTGGCAGGAAAAACAGTTGCAGATGTCGATACTGGTTTAACTGCTCCTGACAAAGTAGAAGTAACAGTTTACTTTGAAGATGCATCAGGAAATGAACAGTTATGCTCTCAGGCAAGTTCTTTTGAATTTTAATTATCTTTTTTTAATCACATAAACTTCATCGTTATTTCTTACTATTGACGGAACTTTTATTCCTATTTCATTTCCTTTTTTAGCCGAAGAAATTTTTTTTCTGTTTTTTTCTATTGAACTAACTTTTGTTTTTACAATTCCTGTTGTCTTTCCAATTATTATTATTTCGTCTCCGACTTTTAATTCTGAAACTAATCTTATTGCAGCAACCTTGACATTATCAAAATAGTGGATTATTTTCCCAACAAAATGTTTTTTCTCCTGCGATGCGCTGTGTTCAATTTTTGCGAAATCATCGGCTGTCGGCATTTTCAAAAAGAATCCTGAAGAATAGCCTTTGTTGTAAATTTTTTCAAGTTCTTTCATCGATTCTGAAATTTCTTTTTTGCTTAATTTTTTGTCAAGAGCTTTTCTGTAAATTCTTACAACAGCGTCGACATATCGTGCATCACGATTTCTTCCTTCAATTTTGAAAGACTTAATTCCTGCTTTTTTCATCTTTTCAATGAAAGGCAATGTGCATAAATCTTTGGCAGAAAGAACTCTTGAATTTTCAATTTTCAATTCATTTCCTTCCTCATCTTTTATGATATAACTTCTTCTGCAAGGATGCAAACATTCTCCTCTGTTTGCTGATTTATTAAATAAAAATTGAGAAGTAAAACATCTTCCTGAAACAGCGACACACATTGCTCCGTGACAGAAAGTTTCAATATCGATTATTTTTGAGATTTCTTTAATTTGCTTTAGGTTTAATTCTCTTGCTAAAATTATTCTTTTTGCTCCGATGCTTTTGTAGAATTTTGCTGACTCAATATTTGAAACAGAAGCCTGAGTTGAAATGAAAAAAGGAATTTGATATTTTCTGCATAACTGGATTACTGCAAAATCCCAGCAAATTACAGCATCAACTTTTCCTTTTATTTTTTGGATTATTTTTTCAATTGTTTTTAATTCGGAGTTGTAAATTATTGTATTTAATGTCAAATATCTCTTTACTCCTTTTGGTTTGCATATTTGTGCTATTTCATCCAAATCTTTTATTGTGAAGTTTCCTGCTTTTGCTCTCATTGAGAATTCTTTCAGCCCGAAATAAACTGCATCTGCTCCTGCATTCACAGCTGCTGCTAGCATCGAGAAATCTCCTGCTGGTGCTAGTAACTCATACTTTTTATTCATACAATTTTCTGTTAAAATAAGTTTAAAAAGTCTTTTTATTTGGGATTTTTATGACAGCTAAAATTTGGGGTTGTCCCCATCACGATTAAGAAAGATTTCTTTAGCTGGGCGAATATTTTTATACCATTTTTGACTAACTTTATTAACTATAATGGCGATTGTAGTTCAGTGGCAGAACGTGCGACTGTGGCTCGCATAACGGGAGTCCGATTCTCCCCAATCGCCCTTGGAGAAAAAGAGACTAAAGAAATGAACATACTATTTATCTGCAAATACAATGCATTCAGAAGCAGGATTGCCGAGGAATATCTCAGGAAGATAAATAGAAATCCGAAAATTAAAATTGCAAGCAGAGGATTAATTATGGGAGGAAAACCCGATAAAGAACAGATTCAGATATCTAAAGAAATTCTCGGGATAAACATTATAAGAAGAGGAAAACCTATCCCGATAACAAAAAAAGATTTGAAAGAAGCAGATTTAATTATTGTTGTCGCCGATGACGTTCCAAGAATAATTTTTAACTATAAAAGAAATATCCTCCAGAAGAAAATTGTAATATGGAAAATAAAAGACGAACAAGAAAGAAACAAAAATAATATTAAGAATATTGCATTGCAAATTAAAAACAGAGTTGAAAATCTCAACAGGAGTTTACAATGAACACTGAAACAGTAAAAGGATTCAGAGATTATCTTGGAGAAGATGCTGAAAAGAAAGCAGAGATTAAGAAAATTTTAGTTGATACTTTTGAAAAATATGGTTTTGAACCTGCTGAAACTCCGATAATAGAAAATGAAGAATTTGTCAAAGGAGAAAATAAAGAGGATGAAGCAGTTAGCGATATTTACAAACTGAAAGACAAGGGAAACAGAAATCTTGCTTTGAGATATGAATTTACTTTCCAGCTTAAGAGAATTGCGCAAAATAAAAAGCTCCCTTACAAAAGATATGAAATGGGGGAAGTTTTCAGAGACGAGCCAGTTAGTTCGAATAGATTCAGGCAATTTACTCAGTGTGATATTGATATTGTCGGTAGTTCTGTAAAAGATGAAGCAGAGATTCTTTCCTTAGCAAATGAAGTTATGAAAAAAATTGGGATAAAACCCATCATTCTTGTTAACAACCGAAAATTGCTTAATGAAATTCTTGATACCGAGGGAATAAAAGAAAAAGACAGAAAACAAGTCTTGAGAGAAATTGATAAATTTGATAAGATTCCTGAAAAGGAAATTGTTGAGAATTTAAAAAAATACAAAGCTGACAAGATTTTATCTTTGTTAAAAAAAGGAGAGAACTATTTTAAAAAATTCAAATCTTATGACGAAATTCTTGAATTAATTAAGTACTGCAATTATTACGGTGTTAAAGTTTTATTTTCGCCAACAGTGATTAGAGGATTAAGTTATTATAACGCGAGTGTTTTTGAAATCAAGGCGGAAGGAATTCGTGAAACAATTTCGGGCGGAGGAAGTTATGTGATTAACGGAATTCAGGCATCAGGAATCTCTTTTGGGCTTGACCGACTTGTTCAGTTAGCAAAACTGGAAAAAGAAAAAGAAAAATATCTCGTTGTTTCTCTTGACAAAGACAAGGAAGCAGTAAACATTGTTAGAAAACTCAGAGAGAAAAATAAAGCTACTGAAATTTATTATGGGAAACCAAGCAAAGCACTTGAATATGCAAATGCTTACGGAATAAATAAGGTAATTTTCGTCGGAGAAAAAGAAATTAAAGCGAAAAAGTTTAAAGTGAAAGATATGAAAACAGGAAAGGAGAGTGCTTTGAAAATATGAAACTTAATAATCCTATAAAAGATATTTATAAAAAATTAGAAGCTCAATTTGGGGTAATAAAAATTCCTCAGGGAGATGTTGACAGAGCGACAGAAAGAACAAATGCGCAGATGGAAGAATATGCAAGAGAATTCAGATACAAATGCGCCAAATCAGAAGAAGAGGCAATGCATCACTATTTTAATTTTTAATAAACTTTAATTTCTCTTCTCCAAGAATTTTCTCCTTCTTTGGAATCCCTGAAAGATTTAACTTTCAGTTCTTTTTTGAATAAAGGGCAATTAAGAACAAAAGTTTCAAATTCCCCTCCTTCGCCTGCGGCGTGAATTTTATATTTGTATTTTAATTTTGAAACTTCTTCAATAAACTTATCGTCGATAATTCTTCCAAGCCACGATTCATCCAGAGGGAATGCAAAAACACCAACGATGATTATTTTGAAATTTGCCTTTACTAATTCTTTCAGGTAAGGAACTTCTTCTTTATGCCAGATTGGATTTAGGCACTTCAAATTTAAATCATCACAAATTTTCTGTATTCGTGATGCCTGATAATCAGAATGTAGGGCGCCCGTTACAATTGTGTCAATGTCATATTTCTTTTTTGCTTTTTGAATTATCTTTGTCAAGTCTTTCAACTCTTCTTCCTTAATTCCTTTTGTTTTCCCGATAATTAACTGGATTTCCATAACTTTCGCTTGCTTTTTTACCTGTTTTACCGACGGAGTGTGAAACATATAACTTGCTTTATTTTTTGAAAAAACAGAAATCAAACAAGTTAGTTCATAACCTTCCTGTTTTGCCAAATATGCTGCGTAAGTCGAATCTTTTCCGCCTGAAAAAAGAATTGCTGCTTTCATTTTTTCTTTTTAACTTTATTTATTTTTAAATCCTCTTCTTCATCTTCATTTATTAAATCTTCGTTTATGAAATTTTCAGGATTTTTGTCGTATTCTTCAAGCTCTTTTTTCAAATCTTCAAATGGATCCGGATTATGTTTCAGAAAAGTTTCTTTCAACCAGATATGAATCTCATCAAAAGGACTTTTTTGCTCAAGCCATATTTTTTTCTGGTCTTCGAGATAAAGCAACGGAAGAAATGAAACAATTTTTTCATCGCGATTATTATTTACAAATTCATTCAGTTCAATCTTGTTTTTTTCTGCCTGTTTAAACAAATCTGACAGATTTCTGTATATTTCTATAATCTTGTCTTTTATACTGAATTTTCTTTTTGGCAGTGAATACGAACTTTCCCTGAAAGTGTTTTTTGAAACTATTTCTTTTTTTATTCTTCTGTTTTCTGTTACTATTGCTTTGTTAAGTGATTCCATTAATTCTTTCAATGTGACTTTTTTGAATCTTGGCATCGGGCTTCTTGGAACAAGCTCAGGAATTTCATCGTCAAGTTCTATTCTTTCGAAAGAACTCTTGGAAGGTTCTTTTTTTCCGAAAAGAATTTCATCAATGCTTTTTATGTATCTGTTAAGAAGAATTTCTGATTTTATCCTAAGCAAAAGCGAAGCAGCGAGAAGAACTTTGCTCGAAACAAAAAAATCCGCTTCTTCCATTTCCTTTATTTTATTAAGATATTTGTCAGAAAGAATTATTATGTTAATGTCCCACGGATTTAATTGTTCTGTATTAATCAAATCGTAAATAATTTCCTGCCATCCAATTTCACGATTAAAAAGCAAGTCGTGAATCTGTTCCTGTCCCACGGAATTTTTCTGCTCCTGAGAATTATCTTCGGCTTTTTCCATATTTTATAGAAGTAAATTTATTTTATAAAATGTTGCAGAAATATTAATCTTTCAATTCTTCTTCAAGCATTTTCATTCTTTTCTTGACTTTTTCATCTATATTCGCTTCTGCAAGTTCATATTTCCTTATTGGCTCTTCCATAGACTCCACAAATAAAGATTCTATTTCTTCAGGGGTGCTGTATCCTCTTATTCCTTCTTTAAAATTTTTGACACTGAGGTAGCCAATGTCATCTTTGCTAATTCTCCAGCCCCTTTTTCCATCGTAATAACAGAAAGAAAATTTTCCTTTTTTATTTTGGGCAATTCCATAGTGTGTATAATCACTATCTTGCTCGCAAACACATTTAGATAACAAAGGCAATACTCCTTCAGGAATATAATTCCATAACTCTTTATTAAATTCAGCAACTTCAAGGATTTTATTTAATTTTTTAGACATAATTTTATTATTTTATTCTGCTTTTTATAGATTATTATCGTAAGAAATATAATGTAGTACCTAATAACCCTAATAAGTAGTGCCTAAAATACACGTTTTTTGAAGAAAAGTTTTACTACTTTATTGTTTACAATCCTTGTCATTTTTTAAGGGTAACAAAATGGAAAGGTTTATATAGTAGATTTCTTTAGAAATTCTATCACCTCTTTTTCCCCAGGAGAGGCTTCAAGTTATCTTTTTGATCAGCTTGAAGAACCTCCTAGGGTTTATAGTATTATTAAAGCATAATTCCCGTCTAAAATTTTGCTCCCGACCTCGCTCGTTGCAAATTAACAACTTCTGGCACTCGCGAAATCGCTCGGCACTTATAATTAATTATTATAACCCTACTTCTTGCTTACAAATTCAGAATAATGACACTTTCCGCAATAAACTCTGTCTTTTGCAGTCATCAAGAAAACTCCAGGACCGCATCTTGGACAACTTTTCTCTCTCTTTACTGTGTTTCCTTCAATTTTATACTTAGTATATTTTTTACTGGTTGGTTTGTTTTTATGAGGCTTTTTCCCTTTTGCTACTGATTTCTTAGCCATTCGCGTCAGAGTTTTCGACGAGATAATGAACCGAAGTTCATCAGGCGAGAATTGACTCGCTCTGCTCGTTTATTTTTCCCCTCCCTTTTCTTTCTTGGACTTTCTTTCTATTTTTTCTTTGTCTTCTTTAGAAGGATATACATTCGCTGTGATTACAAAATTTGTTGAACCGAACTTTCCAGCAATCTTTTTTACTTTAACACTGTCTGAGTTCACTGAAAATTTTTTTGATAACACTTCTTCTGCTTCGTTTATTTTTGGGGGAACATTTGATTCCAAGTTGACTTCTACTTCTCTTCTGTTGAAAAGAGGATTTTCTTTTTGTTTTAAAATTGTTAAATTAGTCATCTGTTTTTAATTGCAAAGTTTCCTTTGTCTTTCAAATTTAATTTAGGAGCGATTTCTGATTTTTCAGGATTTAAAACAATTATTCTCCCCTTGAAACTTTCAGTAGCTTCTTTTGAATCACATTTTGGGAAAAATTGAGTGGATTAAAGAAG
>JAMCXF010000009.1 GCA_023475035.1 Candidatus Pacearchaeota archaeon | reverse complement strand
ATTAAAATTAACAAAAGAAATAAATCTGCTGATAGTTGATTTGAAGAGAGGAAAGAATACGGTAAAGATTCTCACTGATTTAAATAAAGGTTTTCCGTGGCCAAGCGGACCTCTTGATACAGGCAAGCATCAGTATCTTGGGGCGATAAACAAAGGAATTGTTAAGAATGTAAAAAAAACTTTAGAAGATGGAGAGGCATCAAAACTTGGCGTGATGATGAATCTTGCGCAAGATTTTTTTGATGAATATTTAAGACCGGCTTCTCCGGAAGAACTTGAAGCCCCTGTTCTTCATTCTGTTCTTTCTATGAAGGAGATAAGTTCTTTTGTCTACGGAGGAAAATGCGTCGGAAGCGGCGGTGATGGAACTGCGCAATTTGTCTGCAAAACAAAAGAAGACAGAGCAAAAGCCAAAAATATTTTAATTGAAAAAGGACTTGAATGTTTTGAATTAGATTTAAAACCAGATTTTAAAAAAGACAATATTGGAATGGTTCTTGAACAAATACAGAAAGTTGTCCCTGTTTATGCCTTTGTCGCAAAAGAAGGCAATATTGATATCGGAACACCGGATTTGTTAAAAAAAGCCGAAGAAGAAGTTTTGAAAAAATGATTTTAAATGAGATTTATTCTTTCTTAAATTTTTTAATCATAAATCCCCAGATTAATCCCGCCCCATAACTCAAATGAAGGATAGTGAAAATAAAAGGGAGAAAAAATATTCCTCTTGCATCTTTATTTTTTATAGATTCATAAGAAGAGAATAAGAGGTTTAAAGAAATATACAAAAGCAAAGGAGCAAAAATAATTGCTGAAAATTTAAAATCTCCAAAAAGGATTCCAAAAAAATTTGCAAAAATCGACGGTTTCATAACAGCAATAAAAAAAAGTTCAATTGAATATATTAAAAACAAACTCGGGATAAAAAAGAAAGGTTGTTTAAATATGTCAAAGAATGACAATCTTGTCTGCGCGACTTTTCCATAATTAAAAATTTGTTTTACAAATTTTTTTAATGTCGGACGTCTTTTATGATAGACAATCATATCCGGAGAATAGGCGACTTTGAAACCTGCTTTTTTTGCTTCAATAACAAATTTAGAATCTTCACCAGGGAATAAATTTTCATCAAACCGCACTTTTTCAAATACCTTTTTCCTGCAGAACATAATAGCAGTTGTTAGGTAAGTATCATCAGCATTAAGGTTTAATTTTTTGATTCCATAACGATTAGAAGTGCTCCAGCCACCAAATTTAGATGCCAAAGAATATCCCGAAATTCTTGCAAAACCTTCTTCAGCAAGAGGAGTTAGCTGAGGACCTCCGACAATATCTATATCCGAGTGTTCGTTAAAAAATTTCTCGGCATTTTTTAGAAGGTCTTTATGGACCATTGCATCATCATCAATGAATGCGATTATTTCACCTTTCCCAATATCTGCTCCCTTGTTTCTATAAATTGAAGGAGAACCGGGTCCAGGGAGGCATAAGATTTCATAATTTTTAGGATAATCCATTTTGTTTATTGATTCCAAAACTTCAGGACTTCCTTCCTTTAGATAAGTTATAACAATAGAAAATTTTATCATGATTAGTTTAATTTTTTAATTAACTGCAGAGTTTCTTTTTTTAAAAAATACATACAAGCTGAAACTATTGTTGATTTTGGGTTTTGGGGTTTTTCTTCAAATTCTTTTATAATATTTTTATCACCAAGTACAACAACACCAAATTTTTTCGCCTGTTCATAATCTTTTATGTCATAAAAAACTGCAATATCTTTATTCTCTTTTTTGAATAATTCATAAATATCTTTCAAGGAAAATTTAAAAAAATTATCTGCGCCTGCAAGAAAAATATTTTCATTAATTTCTTCTTTGTTTAAAAAATTTAAAAAAGCTGTAAAGGCTCCGATTTTTGAATTTTCTGAATTTCCTCCATCGTTTAAGATTCTGATTTTGGAGGAGCAATTACCTTCTTTCCATTTTATAAAATCATTATAAAAAGTATCATTTGAAATAACAATAATCTCATTTATTTCCGGGATTTCCTTTAGCTTATCAATGGTGTAATCAATTATGGGCTTTCCTGAGATTTCCAGTAAACATTTCGATTTGTTCAAAGTTAAAGGATAAAGACGTTTTGCGAATCCTCCGGCAAGAATTACAGCTTTCATAAAAAATGAATTTATCTTAGATTTTAAAGATTTATTGGGGTGTGAAGTATATTTATTTATCACCAATTTTTGGGTTCAATTTTCTGAATCTCAAATAATTCCATATCAGAGAAATTTTATCCACAGTTCTTTTGTCATAAATCTCGTGCAAAGTGTCTAATATAAAATGGAAAGAAAATCCAATAAAGATGAAAATAAAAAATGGACTTATGTAATTGCCGAGAAGAAAAAGAATTATTAACCATTCAATTCCGTGAAACATATAAAACCCAGAATAGAAATTCTTTCTCTGTTTTGTTGGAAGTTTGTGAAACTGTTTTCGTCTTTCAATAAACCATCGGTATGCATTAAATGGATTTAAATTCCCTTTTTTAAAAAAGTAGTAAATTACATGATCAACATCGATAAGAAAAGATGAAAAAAATATTATAGCAAAATTAAGGAAAGAAATATCAGGAAAGGAAAAGAATAGTATTGCAACAAAAATGAGTCCTAAAAAAATATGATGGTGCGGAAGCATATTAGTCTTCTTTTTCGATTATTTTGATTAAGTCAGCGAATGCAGGACGAGTTATCAAAACTCCGATGGTGATTCCAATAACTGTTGTGAATACAAATCCTTTCAATAACCCTGCTCCTGCCCACCAAAGAGGAAGCAATGAAGCAAGAACAGTGAAATATGCTCCTAATATAATTACGAAAGCTCTTTTGATTTTTTGTTTAATTCCCATAGATTCATTTTTCTGACGGGCTTCATCAAGGATTACAATCTGGTCGTCGACACCTGTTCCTATTGCTGCAAGAATTCCTGCGAGACTTGGCAAGTCCAAGTCCCATTTCAAAAATGCTGCAACTCCGAGAGTTATGATTATTTCCGAAGTGCAGATTAACAAAGGAGCAAGAGAAGATTTTCCGCGATATCTCAAGAATAAAGTTAATGCAATCAAAAGCAAAGCTGCAATTCCTGCATAAATTATGTATTTAGTGAAGTTCTCTCCGAGAGTAGGAGAAATAGTATCAAGTTTTGCAATCTCTAGCTGAAATGGCAAACTTCCTGTGATAAGAATTGTTTGAAGTTTGTTCATTTGTTCCTGAGCAGAGTCATAAGCATCAGAATTTGTTTCGCCTGTTCCAGAACCTGAAATGGAAATTTGTGTTGTGACTCTTCCCCTTAAATCCTCGCTGATTAAAAGGCTATCAACAAGATTATCATCAAGATATAAGTCTAATTTTTTAGAAAGATAATTTCCCTGCGCTGTAGAATTTATTCCCAAATTCTTTGTTATATCTGCGTGTCTTTGCGCTGCTTCAGGGCTTAAATAAACCACAAATCTGAACTCACAAAAATATCCGCCAGAAGGATTCTGATTGCATGAATAAATTCCAGACTCCTGCCCGCTTCTCGATACTGAAGTAATATCTTTTTCTCCTCCGATAAATACAATATCATTTCCTATTTTTGCTTCAAACTTTCCCTGCTGAGAAACCAAGTTTTCCAAATCTTCAGGAGTTGCCCCTGCAATTTCAATCAGCACATAATTATTTCCAGATAAATCAGAAACAGGACGAATAGACATGTCAGAAATTCCATAAACATTAAAACGATTGCTGATAACGCTTACTAGATCATTAACTTCTGAAGAAGTTAAATCGTGATTCTCTGCTTTTATCAAGGCTCTTGCTCCCCCGCTTAAATCCAGCCCTGTTTTTATGTTCGTCGCCGGAATGTCAGAGACAGTGATTTCAGGAGCATTACTGGAGTATAAAATATATTCTGATTCAGTTGTCGTGATTGTCAGTTTTATTTTTTCGTTGGCAGGAAATTTTTCCTGAATTATTTTGTAATAATCTTCGATAGTTTTTATTTCCTGATTGTCAACTGCAGTTATCACCTGCCCCTGCCTTAATCCCTGCTCAAATGCAGAAGAGTTTTGTTCAACATTTTTTATTATAATTCCATTCTGCAAAAAGTTTGGAGTTATGAATATAGACACAAGGGCTAATGCTAGAACTACCAGCCATAACCATATTTTGAAAGTAAATTTAATTTTCATTTTTTTCCTTTTTCAATGCATACCATTTAATTATTGAAACATTTGTTAACCATGTGTTTAAGACGTCAAATCCCAATCCGATTGTCATAATCAAAAAAATCTGCGAGAGTATAGAAGAAAATTGCCCGACAATTATTAATGCAACAGTAACAGCCAGTAAGGAAGTTACTGTCATCAATATTCCTGTCTTGAAAGAATTGTAAAGCCTGCTGTTTACAGAGCCTTCTCTTTTTCTAAGGACTTTATTGATAAGAAGAATATCTGTATCTACAGAGTAACCGATTATCATAAGAATTGACACAATTCCTGCAGTTGAGATTGGTATCCCTAAAATGTTCAGCGTGATTGTTGTGAAGAAAATATTTGCAAATGCAGAGGTAATGACTGCGATTGAAGGAATGAAAAGTCTGAACTGAATGAACACGACAATCGCCATAAAAGCAAAAGCAATTAGTATTGCAATCAAAAGCTGATTGTAAAAATTCTCGCTGAGACTTGAACCTGTAAATTCAAAGCTGCTGTTTTTTTCGTCAAGTTCATACCCGAGGAAATTTTCCAATACATTTCTTGTTTCTTGCTCATCGCTTTTTGTTTCCACGATGACTGCAATTTGCTCTTTTGTGATTAAATCAGAAATTTCTCTGACATTAGTGCTTTCTAATTTGTCCGAGATATAATTTTGCAAATCCGACAGTACAATGTCTTTATCGTTTATTGTTACAGAAGTTCCCCCTGTAAGTGAAATATCCTTATGAAAAAAATCGTTATTTTGAGAATAGAAAACACCAAGGTAAACAGATCCCAATATGAAAAGAATTAATGGAATTAAAAGTAATTTTTTATAGTTCTTATCGTGAAATTCTGCGAATTTTTTCTTGAAATTTTCTGTGTTCATTTTGATAAATGCGCCGGTCGGGATTCGAACCCGAGTCATCTGCTTGGAAGGCAGAGATTCTGCCACTGAACTACCAGCGCTTCTTGGATTTACTACCTAAAAGATAGTTTTAAAGTTTATGCTACGCGCCCGACACGATTTGAACGTGCGACCCTCTCCTTAGGACGGAGATGCTCTAATCCAGGCTGAGCTACGGGCGCTTATTACCTGTAGCGAATGAATGCATTTTAATCTTTCTACCATTGTAGTTTCTTTTCTAAAGAAACCCAGTGAGCTACGGGCGCTTCCTAATGTTTTTAAATAGATACTTGATTTAAAAAATATGCTGGTTAAAATATTAGGAGCAATAGATTTTATCGGAGGATTATTATTGCTGTTTATTTCGGGGTTTAATCTTCCGTTTCAAATTTTTGTTTTTTTGGGAATGGTTTTTCTGATTAAGTCTCTTCTTGGATTTTTGAAAGATTTTGCAAGCTGGATTGATTTGATATCAGGAGCTATTTTTATTCTTTTGATATTTTTTGCAGTCCCTTGGTTTATTTGTTTAATATTTGCAATATTGCTGGTTCAGAAAGGAATTTTCAGTTTTCTATAGACATGCGGAATAAATCAAATTAGGAAATTTTCATTATTCCTTATTTCATGCGGAATAAAGGATTTGGAGTTCACTTTGTTCACTCTCATTCGACAAGTCAAATGAAACCTTCGGTTCAAATCTAGGAAATATGCGGAATAAAGGATTTGAACCTTTGCAGGCACTAAGCCACGAGAGCCTTAATCTCGCCCATTTGACCACTCTGGCAATTCCGCTTATTATTCTTAGAAATTAACCATATAAAAAGTTTTATAAATGGAGCAAATTGTATAAAGTTGAAGACGGCCATAATAGGTTGGAAACACCTGTTCCCTTTCCGAACACAGAAGTTAAGCTTCCTATGTTGGTTGTGTTAGTGCCCCGCAAGGTGCCAAGCAATCAAGCTGTCTTTCATTTTTTAATAAATTTATATAATATTAATTGTTATCACTTCTATGAAAAAGGTTTCTAAAACAGAATCCGAAAAAGAGATTAATGATTTTTTTCAGGAGATAAAAAAGAAAACTCCAAAAGAAATTAAAAAAATTAAAAAATTAGCGATGAGTCATAATATCCCTCTTAGAGAAAAAAGAAAATTATTCTGCAAACATTGTTTAACTCCTTACTTGAATAAGTCAATAATTAGAATCAAAAACAAAATAAAAAGCATAACTTGTGATAATTGCAAAAAAATTTCCCGATGGAAAATTAGCTCTTCTTGAATTTTCCGACTAATTCTATCAAATCAGTTTGCCCGAGGAACATTGCTCTGCAACAAGCTCTTTCCAAGCCAAGTTCGTCCATTATTTTTTTTGAATTTTCGCCATTTGAAATTCTTTTTTTGTATTCTTCCCAAAGTTGACCAATTGGCTTTCCGCATGAAAAACATCTTACTGGAATTATCATATTATTATCCCTTATTTTTGGTTTATAAAACTTTGTGATTATAAAGAAGAAGGTTTAAATAAGAAAATTACAAGGGGAAAGTATGGAAAAAATAATCGAACTAAGAAATGTTTCAAGAGATTATCATATCGGAGACAATATAGTCAGGGCTCTTGATGGGATTAACATTGAAATAAAAAAAGGAGACTTTGTTGCGATAATGGGGCCGAGCGGAAGCGGGAAGTCCACAAGCATGAATTTAGTGGGAAGTTTGGACCTTGCAACTAAAGGAGAAATTTATCTCGACGGGCAAAATATTGAATTTTTGGAAGAGTCTGAACTTGCGCAGATAAGAGGAAGAAAAATAGGATTTATTTTCCAGCAGTTTAATCTGATTCCGAATCTTAACGCAAAAGAAAATGTTATGCTTCCGATGTTATTTCAGGGGAAAGAAAGAGCAGAACGAAAAGAGAGAGCAGAAACTCTACTGAAACTCGTTGAATTGGGGGAAAGAATGAATCATTATCCGAACCAGCTTTCAGGAGGGCAGCAGCAGAGAGTTGCAATAGCACGGGCATTAGCAAACGACCCAGAGGTTATTCTTGCAGACGAGCCAACAGGAAATTTAGATACAAAAACCGGAGAAATGGTAATGCAGTTTTTGAAAAAATTAAATGAAGAAGGAAAGACAATCATTTTAGTAACACACAATCCGGAGCTTGCTAAAGAGCATGCAAAAATAATCTATTCTGTGAGAGATGGGAAAATTGAATCGGTTGAACATAAAATAAAAGGAATCTGGAAAAAACGCATTTTAAATAAAACTCAAGATTTATAAATTCAGAATTTACGGAATTAATATGGATAAAACAAAAATTTTGGTTTTGGCATTAGTATTAGTCCTGACTATAAATTTTATTCCTGCAATGACAGTAAGCGTGGATGCAGACAATTTTTCTCCAGGAGATGAACAGGAAATAACATTAAAAATAAAAAATACTCTTGATGAAAGCATTAAAGATATTTCTTTTGAAATAAGTGAAGAAGTTCCTTTTACAATCATAAATTCTGATGAAGTTGATGAAATTAATGAAGATGATACAGAAAATCTTGATGTGAAATTAAAAACTGCAAGTGATGCCAAAGCAGGGGATTATTCAATTCCATACATTTTGAAATACAAATTATCAGATGATACAGAAGAGGAAAAAGAAGGTACATTTATTCTTACAATTGAAGCGAATCCTGAACTTTCTTATACAGTAAATTCAGAAAATGCAATTGTAGGAACACAGGGAAAAATAAAGTTTACGATAATAAACAAAGGGCTTGGAGATGCAAAATTTGTCAGCGTAAAAATAAGTCCTAACGGATATACTCTTTTATCAGGAGACAGTGAATATGTCGGAACAATTGGTTCAGATGATTTTGAAACAATCAACTTTGATGTTATCTTCAAAGATAACCCTTCTCTTAATGCCGAAATAGAATACAAAGATTTTAACAATCAGAAAATAATAAAAAATGTAAATTTGCCTGTGACTGTTTATACTCCTGAAGAAGCATTGGCGTTGGGAATTACAAAACAGGATAACACTTTGGTTTACATGATTGCTGGAACTGTTTTATTTAAAATGCG
>JAMCXF010000036.1 GCA_023475035.1 Candidatus Pacearchaeota archaeon | reverse complement strand
CATAAAACAACTTGAAGATGCGGGGATGAAAGTAGTTTTTTTAAAAAAAATCGGAGACAGGGTTTTCCCAGGTTATGCAGATTACTGTTCAAGAAACAAAACTTTTATGGAAGCAAAAGAAGACAGAGGATTATTTCCTGCAATGGGCTTTGTGATGATTTCAAGAATATTGGGCTATCTTTACAAAAAAGGATGGATTGAATATATTTATGTTAAGGCAAAAAAGCTTTGAAAATATTTATAAATATACTATTTTTGATTTAAATATGGTTTTGAAAATAATCGATGCAACCGAAGCAAAAGTGGGGACGAATATTATTTGCGATGGAGACCCTTGCACTGTAAAAAAGGTTGATATCAGCAAGACAGGAAAACATGGACATGCGAAAGCAAGAATAGAAGCTGTTGGTATAATCAGCGGGAACAAAAAAGTTTTCGTTGTGCCAGGACATGAAAGGCTTGAAGTTCCTATGGTGGATAAAAGGAAAGGACAGGTTCTTTCAATCGGCGATAAAGTCAGCGTAATGGACCTGGAAAATTTTGAAACACTAGATGTTGCCTGTCCAGATGATATTAAAGCAGAACTTGAAGAAAATTCAAACGTAGAATACTGGGACATTGAAGGCACCAAAATAATCAAGCGAAAATTATAATTATTCTCGAAAGATTTATAAGAGAAACTCACACCAAACATTTAAAAATAAATTTTAGCTCTTTTAATTATGGCAAAGATTTTAGAAGCAACAAACAGATTGTTCAAGAATGTTTTTGTATGCAAAAGCTGTCATGCAAAGATAAAGGCAAGTTCTGACAAAATACTTAAGGGGAAAGTTAAATGCAGAAAATGCAAAAAGAATGCATTCCGACCTCTTAGAAAGAAATAGGTGAATTAATGGATTTTACAATATATGATGTTGTCTTGCTGGTAGCTTTTGTAGTAGTCACTTCTATTTTTTTATACAAGAGAAGAAAAAACCTGAAAAAAGAAGGACTTTTATTTTTGTACAGAACAAGTTTGGGAATTAAAATAATAACTAAGATAGGAACCAAGTACAGAAGATTACTAAACGTTCTTGGATATGTGTCAATTGCTCTGGGATTTGTCCTGATGGGAACAATGCTTTATTTCTTCGGGAGAATTGTGTGGATTTATATTTTTCAAGCAGAAGTAGTGCAGGCAATAAAAGTTCCGCCAATAATGCCACTTATTCCTTATCTTCCGCAAATTTTCAAACTTGATTTTCTGCCACCTTTTTATTTCATATATTGGATAATAATTTTGGCTGTTGTTGCAATAAGCCACGAATTCAGCCACGGAATTTTTGCAGCAACCAAAAAAATTAAGATAAAGAATACAGGATTTGGATTTTTCCCGTTCTTCCTTCCGGTTTTCCTTGCAGCATTTGTAGAACTTGATGAAAAAAGAATGGAAAAGAAAAAAATTTCAGAGCAAATGGCTATCTTGTCTGCAGGAACATTTGCAAATGTAGTAACAGCACTTTTATTTTTCGGCGTTTTAATTCTGTTTTTCTTCGCAGCATTTACTCCCTCAGGAGTTATGTTTGATTCTTATACATATTCCATTGTGGGAGTTGCTTCTGTTACTTCTGTAAATCATTTTTTTGTAGAAAACACAACTTACGAAGGAATTTTGGAGATGATGCAAGACGGAACAAATGAGATTATTGCAAATGAAAAAAGTTATTTCATCACAAAAAGTTCTCTTGAAAAGCAGGGAAGCAGTGATTATATTGCATTATATGATGATGCTCCTGCAATAAATGCGAATCTAAGCAATGTAATAATAAAAATTAACGGAGTTGATATTGACAGCGTAGAAAAACTTGGAGAAGAAATTTCAAAATATTCTCCAGGAGAAAAAATAATTGTAACAGCGTTAGAATCAGGGGCAAACAGAGACTATGAAATAGTTCTTGGAGAAAACCCTGAAAATGAAGATGCACCTTATTTGGGAATTGGATTTTTGAACAGAAGAAGTTCTGGAGTTATGGAAAGCATAGTGAGTATATTTTCATCATTCAGAGAACCAAATGTATATTACGCACCAAATTTTAATGCTGCTGAATTTATTTACAACTTATTATGGTGGCTTGTTTTGATAAGTTTCAGCGTTGCATTGGTGAACATGCTTCCTGTTGGAATTTTTGACGGGGGAAGATTTTTTTATCTTGCAGTTTTAGGATTGACAAAGAATGAGAAATTAGCAAAAAGATTGTTCGTGCTTATGACGTATCTTTTCATCGGACTCGTTGGAGTTATTATGATTTTCTGGGGACTTAGTTTTTTCAAATAGATTTAAAATATATTCATTAATGATTTCTTTAATGATACCTGATAACGTAAAAAAAATTTTGAAGAAACAGCATTATGCAATTGTTGGGAAGCATTCAGCTGTGCAGGTTTGCAGATGGACAAAAAAATCTCTGAGAGATGAGGGAGTTTGCTACAAGGAAAAATTTTACGGGATAAAATCTCATTTATGCTGTCAGATGTCGCCTGCAGTAATGTGGTGTCCGAATAAATGTTTGCATTGCTGGAGAGCAATTGAAATGACAATCGGCGACGAGCTAAAAGGGAAAGTTGATTCTCTGAAAGAAATTATCGACGGGTGCATTGAAGCGCAAAGAAGATTAATTCAGGGATTTAATATTGATGAAAAAAGCAAGAAAAAACAATTAAGCAGAGCCAATCAGAAAAAATTTGCAGAGGCGCAAGAGCCGATGCAGTTTGCAATTTCACTTTCAGGAGAACCAATGGTTTATGAAAATATTGGAGGATTGATTGCGGAATTGAGAAAAAGAGGAAAAACAAGTTTCCTTGTCACAAACGGACTTTATCCTGAAAAGCTTGAAGAACTTAAAAAAAAGGAACAATTGCCGACGCAGTTGTATATTTCTGTAAATTCTCCAAACAAAGAAATGTATGATAAGTTTCATAGAAGTTCAAAAAAAGATGCGTGGGAAAGACTGAATAAAAGTTTGGAGATTATGTCAAGATTAAAAAAAACGCGAACAGTTTTCAGAATGAATTTAATTTTAGATTTGAATATGCTTCCTGAACATGCAGAACAATATGCAAAATTAATCAAAGAAGCAAATCCAATGTTTGTTGAGGTGAAAGGAGTAATGTCTGTTGGTTATGCGAGAGAAAGAATCCCTTACAATAAAATGCCGTATCATAAAGATATTGTTGAGTTTTCCAAACAAATTTTGAAATTTCTTCCTGAATATAAAATATTAAGCGAGAAAGAAGAAAGCAGAGTTTTATTGCTGGGGAAAGATGAAAGGGAAATGAAGATTAAAGAAAATGAAAAATAAGAATGAAAGTTTAGTTAAATTGGAAATTATTTTTGGTGTGATAATTGTAATAGGTATTGTTGTCTATTTTTTAAGAGAGTTTAAAGTGATAGAAATCCCAAGCATAGTAGGCACAATCCTTCATCTAATATGTTTTTTTGCAGTTGCAAATTTTCTAATAATACTCTTTTTATTATTGTCTAGAAAAAATTCTATTTTTTGGGGAGTAATCATATCCAGTTTAGCTTCCGTTTTAAGTGAATTTAATGTTATACTCGGGGGAAATGTGTTTAATCATTTTATTCCAGATGGTTTAGGAATTCTACTTGCAGGAATTTTTAGTGAATGGGTTAGAGAGAATTAGAAATATCTCAAAATTTCATTATAATTTTTATCTTTAGAATTTAAAGTGCAAGACATATCATAAAAAGAAATTTCTAGGGAGTCTAAATTCTTTGTAACAGAAATATCTAAATCATCCAAGGAATAATTTGGTCCTGCAAATCCTTTATGAACAAGCGCACTTAATCCTAATTGTCCAAGTTCCGAATTTTGTTTTACTATTTTTGTTTCCATTTTTACAAATCAACAACACCGTCTTTTGTTAATGCTGCGAATCTGATTCCTACAGGAAGATTAAGCAGAGCAGAAATTAAAGCCATGTGCTCTTTTCCGTCGCCAGATGCTATTGATAAAGCCACTTCTGTTCCGTCAAGTTTTCCCTTAAGTTTGTTTGAGAATTCTTCTTTCAGTTCTTTTAGTTTTTTATTCAAATCAATTTTTACAAATTCGGTTATTTCTTTTTTTTCGGCAATCTGAAACTGTTTTGCAAAGTCATCGCCGAGCAAAATTACTTTGTCCCATTCCCCATATTTTATCAAACCAGAAACCTGCGCCCAAGTTCCCTGCCCTGATGAAAGTAATGCTATGAACTCCATAAATGAGAAAATTTTTATTTGTTTATAAGAATTATTGTGATAAGTTCCAAACAGAATATTTATAAATCCATTTTTTCTTGAAGATTTACCGATTAACTACATCGTTGATGCATAGTTTCTATGGCATTGGCGCATAATGTAGGAGGTATAATGGCAGAACTAGAAGAACAGTTAAAACAAGCTTTAACAGAATTAAGAAAAGAACCTGAAAGAAAATTTAACCAGTCAGCAGACTTAATTATAAATCTGCAAAAATTCGATGTCAAGAAAAATCAGGTTAACCTTTTTGTTTCTGTCCCTCACAAAGTAAAAGAAAAGAAAATCTGTGGGTTTTTGGAAATTCCAAGCAATAGTGTTGACACAATTACAAAATCAGAATTCAAGAAATATTCAAGCAAAACAGAGATAAAAAAATTAGTTAACAAATATGACTTTTTCATTGCACAGGCAAGTGTCATGCCGTTGGTTGCTACAACTTTCGGTAGAGCTCTTGGACCAGCAGGGAAAATGCCTTCACCGCAGTTAGGAATTGTTGTTAATGCTGATGAGAAATTAATTAATGAACTTAAGAGCAAGATTAACAGCAGCATAAAAATCAAGACAAAAGAATCAAGCATAAAAGTTTCTGTTGGAAGACAAAACATGAAAGATGAAGAAATTATAGAAAATATTGTCACTATTTACAATGCAATTTTGAAAGTCTTGCCGAAGGGAAAGGACAACATAAAAAATTTGGAAATAAAATTCACAATGACTAAACCTCAGAAAATAAAATTCAAATAAAATGAAACCAATAACACATATATCAGAAGAGAAAAAAGAAATTGTCAAAGAATTGACTGATTTGATTAAAAAGAAAAAGACAATTCTTATTGCTTCTATCAAGAATATTCCAACTTCACAATTTCAGGAAATTGTAAAAAAATTAAGAGGAAAGGCAATTGTCAAAGTTCCGAAGAAAAATTTGATGATAAGAGCCGTTGAAAATTCTGGTGAGGAAAGCGTGAAAGAAATTGAAAAACAAATTAATGATAATGTTGCAGTTTTGTTTTCAGACATTGACTGCTTTGAACTTGCAGGAGAATTAGTCAAGAATAAAAGTCCGACAAAAGCAAAAGCAGGGCAGGAAGCACCTGAAGATTTGGAAGTGCCTGCTGGGCCAACAGAGTTAGTTCCAGGACCTGCTATAAGTGAACTTGGAGCATTGGGAATTCAAATTCAAATTGACAAAGGAAAAATCAGCATCAAGGAACCAAAAGTTGTTGCAAAGAAAGGACAAAAAATTTCGCAGGGTGCTGCAGATGTTTTAAGCAAGCTTGACATAAAACCATTCACAATCAGTTTAATTCCTGTTGCAGGATACGACGCTGATGAAAAGAAAGTTTATGTTAACATAGATATTAACAGAGAGAAAGCAATTGCTAATCTTAAAACTGCCTTCGGAAAATCTCTTCCTTTTGCTGTTGGAATTGGATATCCAACTTCTGACACAATCAAATTCATTTTACTAAAAGCAAGCATGAATGCAAAAGCTTTGGAAAAATATGAGAACGCTCCTGAAGTAAATTCTGGGGAGGAAACTAAATAATGGAAAATGTATACGCAGCACTTTTGTTGCACAAACTCGGCAAAGAAGTTGACGAGAAGAATTTGAAAAGTGTTGTTGCAGCTGCAGGCGGGCACGCAGATGACTCAAAAATCAAGTCACTTGTTGCAAGCCTTAAAGGAGTAGACATTGACAAAGAATTGGAAAGCGCCAGCTTAATGGCAGCAGCTCCAGCTTCATCAAGTGCTCCTAAAGAAGAGAAGAAAGAAAACAAAGCAGTAGAAGAAAAGAAAGAAGCTGCAGCAGAAGGTTTGAGCGCTTTATTCGGATAAATCAGTTTTATTTTATTATATTCGGATAAATCTCAAACCCACTTTTTTTCTAGTTGGGCTTTTATCACAATAATATTTAAAAGTATTTTCTGAGATAAACATTTATGGATTATTGGATAAAGGCAAATTCTGAAAAGCAGTATAAATTTCTTGAAGAAGGATATCTTCAATTTAAAAAAGAATATATTCTTCACGGGAATAATTTAATTAATCTGTTGATTAAAGGAGAACAGATATTCCCCGATTTGATAATTATATGCCCAGATAATAAATGTGGAGAAATAAACTCTATAAAGATAAATCCAAATAATGAAGTTAAAGGGAGAATAACTGAAAGTAACGAGAATGGATGGAAAATTTTAATAGACAATAAAAGGTATGTTGTTGAAAAAATAAATCCTGATTTTAAAGAAGAAAAATAAAAAGAGAATTAACTCAAAGATATAACAAAAAAGAGAGAAGACAAGATGCCCTTTTTGAATAGACAGATTTATAAAAAAAGAAAACATATATTGTCATGGTAAAAGAGAGGAAAGTCAACTGGATATTGGCTTTGGTAATGTCTGTTGTTTTCGGAAGTCTTGGTGTTGACAGATTTATCATGGGAAAAGTAGGAACCGGAATTCTGAAATTAATCACATTCGGCGGAATCGGAATCTGGTGGCTTATTGATGTTGTTTTAATTGCAACAAAACACAAATATAAGAATGTTCAGTGGATTTAGAATTTTATCCCCACAAAATTTATAACTAATTCTTGAAGTAATAATTTTAGAGGTTTTATAGTTAAAAGATGTGGAATTTATATCATGAAAAAAAATTTCTTTCTCCGTTAAGATTTTCCAACGGAAAAACGCAGGAAGATATTGTAAAAGAGGTTCTTGATTCTGTAAAAGAAGGATACAGAATTATTTTCATAAAAGGAGTTTGCGGGACAGGGAAAAGTGCGATTGCATTAAACATTGCAAAAGAAATCGGAAAGACTTGCATTGTTGTTCCTGGAAAAACTTTGCAGAACCAATATAAGGAAGATTATGAAAATAAAAAATATTTGATGAAAAAAAACGGCGAGCGGTTGAAAATTTCTGTCATAACAGGAAGGAATAATCACAAATGCAAATATCTTGAAATGGAAAGCACTCCTGTCTTTAAGGAAGAAAGAAATTTATTGCTGAATGAAATTTTTAACAAGAGAACAAAAAATGAAAGCAAGGACACTTCTGCAGATAATCCTTACATTCCGTGCAAGATAGAGATAAAAGAAAAAAACTGGAACAGAATAAAAGAGTATCTCAAGCAGAATAAAAATATTGATGCTTCTGATTTTTTAGATATAAAAGACGTAAGGAGAATGTCAATTGCCCCTGTTTGCCCTTTTTGGTGCCCTGTCTTTCCTGACAGATTCGAACTTAACGGAAAGAATTTTGAAAATATTAAAAAAAGAAATTATACGGGGCTAGGGGGAACGAAATTCAACATTTATCTTCGGGCGCATGGGTGCAAATTTTACGAGCAATTCAATTCTTATATCGATTCCGATGTTCTTGTTTTTAATTCCCTGAAATATAAACTTGAATCAAGCATGAACAGAAAACCTGAGACAGAAGCAGAAATTATAGACGAGTGCGATGAATTTTTAGACAGCTTTTCAAATCAGCGAACAATAAATGTTGACAGGCTTCAAAATTCGTTAAATCAGATAGTTGTTGAGTATGAAGATTCAGGACTGATTTTAAAAAAGATTGGAAGAATTGTTGAAGAGATAAAAACCAATCCGAGAATTTTGCATTCAACTTCTTCCAAGGAAATAATTCCGCTGAAAGAAACAGAAGTTTATGATTTGTTCAAAATAATTCTCGAAAATAAAGAGTTCATTTATGATATTGATGATGAAAGCTATTTGTATGAAGTTGCTGAAACAGCGAGGATGTTTGATGAGTTTTTCAATGAAACTTACCTGACATTCAGCAAGAAAGAGAATAATCTTATGGTGGAAGTTGTGACTGTGAACCTTGCGAAAAGACTGAAAGAAATGCTTGATAAAAATAAAGTTATAATAATGATGTCGGGAACGATTCATTCTGAACATGTTTTAAAAAATATTTTTGGAATTGACAAATTTAAAATTCTTGAAGCAGAAACAGAACAGCAGGGAAGTATTGACGTGAAAAGAACAGGACTTGAAAAGGACTGCAAATATGAAAACTTTTTGAATGGAAATATCTCGAGAAAAGAATATCTCAAAGCATTGGACAAGAGCATTGAAATTTCAAAAAAACCTACGCTGGTTCATATAAATTCTTTTTATGATTTGCCTGATGAAAAAGAAGTGAAAAGTTTTGAACTAAAAAATACAATCAGCAGAGAAGAGCTGATTAATATCCAGGAGCATGACAAGACAGACGAACATGTAAAAAGTTTCAAGAAAAAAGAAATTGATGTTTTGTTTTCAACCAAATGTACGAGGGGAATTGACTTTCCGGGAGAGCAATGCAACAGCATCGTCTTCACGAAATTTCCAAACCCCGACGTGAAATCTCCTTTCTGGAATATACTGAAAAAAATAAATCCAAATTATTACTGGGATTTTTACAAGGACAAAGCGAGAAGGGAATTGCTTCAAAGAATTTACAGAGGGTTGAGAACAAAACATC
>JAMCXF010000040.1 GCA_023475035.1 Candidatus Pacearchaeota archaeon | reverse complement strand
TGGCCGTCATAAATTGGGTAAATTCTTTTCTTCTTTCCTTTTAAATAAGAATAAATATTTCCTGTCAAAATATGTGGAACAAGAACAACAACATTTTCTTTTCCTACTTTAAAATTTCCAAATATTCTTTTTATTGTATCATGCCCTTCAAATGAACTTCCTACAATTGCTACTTTTGAAATATTTTTCATACAAGTGTCAGAAATAGTGTATTTTTAAACGTTTTTCTCGTCTTTGTTATCTTCAACTTTTTCAGAATTCTCTGTTTTAACCTCAACAGGTTTTTTCTTTCTTGACATAAAAATAGCTGTTCCCAAAACAATAAGTGTTATTCCACCAATAATTGCATAAATCCCATTTCCCGACTTTACAAAATCTCCAACACCAGTGACTGCCCCTGTTAAAAAACTTGAAAAAGAATTTTCTTCTTTATTTCCATTCTCTTCATCTTCTTCATCCAATTCCTGATTAGTCAATGGTATGAATTCATTTTCATTGCTTTCATTATTTGATAATTGAGTTCGTGAGCTTCCGCCTCCTCCACCGCCTCCTCCTCCGCCACCGCCAGAACTTCCTCCTGAACCTCCTGCTGGTGTGGTATATCCACATTGTCCATTAACATTTCCGTTATTTACCCAATGATTACTTACACAAGTGTAATAATTTGTTCCGATGCAATATGGTGACTCTGTCGTGCATTCTGCCCCTTCAGTAACATTAAAAGAAGGAATCTCTCCCACATCAAATGTGACATCTTCGCCAATTCCAACATTAATTGTTCCTTCATAAAGAGCGCTTACACTACAAACAGAAAATACTAAACAAATAAGCAATGCAAACAAAAAATATTTTTTCATTTTATTCTACATCTATGTAATAATGTATAGGATAATTTCCGGGAATCATATCTTCTGGAATCTCAAGATATAAAACAAAACTTCCCTGCACATTTGGAGTTTCATCCAAGTCAGTTAGTGTAAGAACTTCTGCTCCATTGAAATCAGAATCTCCAACATCAAAATAATTTTCTCCATCTTGAGATATACTTGCATTTAATCCTGATGGACTCCATCCCGCAATTTCATCCATTCCAAATTTAATATTTCCATCTCCTCTTGTTGTTACATTGAATCTGAAACTAACTTCCCCGCCTTCTATAGGAACATTTGTATTAATCCCAATAATTCTTGAAGGAGCAACATTCTCTGCAATTGAAAAGTCTCTTGTTTCTGTAATAGGATTACCTGCTTTGTCAGTTGCAGTTATTTCCAAAGTATAATCTCCTGCTTCAAGTTCCCACATTCTCATTGAATATTCATAGTAAAGTATTCCATTATTCATAGGAACATTTTCTAAAATTGGTTCTGTCTCTCCATCTTTTGTCAAAGTCAAAACAACATTATCAATTCCACTTGTCAAATCATCTGCATTTGCTTTAACAAGGAAATAAGACATCGCGTCTATCTCTTCTCCGTCAGTTAAAGGAGAAATAATTGAAATGACTGGATCTGTTGTATCAACAATAACTGTAACATCAGCAGTTAATGGAGCATCTTCGATTCCCCCGTAATCTTCTCTTACATCAACAGCTCTTGTGTAATAAGAGTAAACACCATCACTAACAACTGTTCGTGAAAAAGTTCCGCTATATGAAGTTAAGTAATCATCTACATTTTCATAAGTCCAGTAAGCACCATTTTCATAGACTCTAACTCTCTTTAAACCATAATCATCTGAAGCAACAAAAGGCAAGTCAAATGTTAAACTTGTAATATATTGTATTCCGCTTAAAGTAATATGTGATTCTGGGCTTGTAATATCATTTCCACCCATAGAAGTAATCCACCAAGGATCAAAATCAGCATTTCCATAGACCAAAGTTTCAATTATGCTTGCATCCATTGTTCCAAACCAATTGTTTTCTGCATTAATCTCTGGTTGAGTGGCTGGACCCCCATTCCCATCATCAGCATTTATTGCTTTGTTAATATTTGAAAATTGGTTATAATTTACTGTCGCTGAAACTGTTTCCTTTTCAAAATTTATTGCCCAGTTTAAATCGTGTAAATTGTTATTAATTATAACTGCAACAGAAGCATCCGCAGCAGAATAATAAGAACCAACTACAATTCCTGAATCTCCATCGTAAATTTCATTATCATGAATATATGCAAATGAACTTGCTTCACTGCCATCCCAAGCATAAGAACTTACAAATATCCCTGGGGAATCCCAAGTTGGTGTAATTCCCGGTTCTGTTAGTGCATTATGCAGATTATTACTATACACTTCAATATCAGAACCATCAAAAATATTAACTAGATTTTGAACTCTGCTTGTTCCATCAACATTATCCCCCACAACTTCATTTTCATAAAATTCTCCATCAGAATTTATATATCTAATTCCTCTTTTTTGGAATGAAGAAATTACATTATCATGAATAATGCTGTTTGTTGAGTCATCTACTTGAATTCCATTTCCTTGGTTTCTCCAAACATTTTTAACGATGGAATTTTCAACTTCTACATTGTTTGTGTTACTTAACCAAATTCCATAATCAAAATTATTATCTCCTGTTGCAGAACCATAACCATTAACTTCAAAATTATCAAAAACAACATTATCAGCAGTAATCTTTACAATATAATTGTAAGAAGAGTCATCTCCAGAAATGATTGGTGTTGATTCTCCCGTTAAAATTAATTGTTTGTTAATTAATATGCTTTCAGCATAAGTCCCACTTTCAATATTAATTGTATCTCCGTCACTTGCATAATCAATAGCATCTTGTATATTATCAAAAACTTTGAATTCTGTTGGCTCGTTGGTAAATCCTTCATTTCCTGCCATATCTTTTGCATAACCGCAAATAAAAGAATGTTCAGTTACAGGAACAGAATCTCCTATAGTGTAATCAAGAGGATTAGTTGAACAAATATTATCTGTTGAACTAATAGTATATCCAATTTCATCAGCGTCATTTATACCATCTTCATAAACTATTTCTGCAATAACTCCTGTCTGGCTGACTAAAATATTTTCTGAAGCACCAACAACATTTACTATCGGAGCAGAACCATCATAAGCAAAAGAGTACTCTTCTGTTTGGTCAATTAAGATACCTTCAGAATTAAATGTTTCTATATAATAATTAACAACTGCTCCGTCTTCTGGAGCCCCATTATATATTACTGCATCTCCAACAAGTGGGCCGCTAAAAGAAGTGGTGTGTACTCCGGATTGTCCTGATATTGTATAAATTAAATCAGCAGAATCTACATCAGATATATCTGCAGAAACAAAAACTGATGAATCTAGATTTGGGTACTCTGGATTAATCTGCACATTTTCGACTAATGCGCTTGTGAAACTTAAAACATCGACGAGAATTATTAGTGCCAAAACAAAAATTTTAACCCCTTTGTTTAAACTCATGCAATCATATTAACAATTCTCTTTAAAAATATTTTTGTTTTCTAAAATATAATTAATCAAAAATTTTCCACAACACTAACTTTCCCTCTTCATCTCGCAAAAATAAAGTATCTCCTGTTTCTGTCCATACGTATTCCTCATTAAAATCTTCAGCAGTTATTTTTATTTCTCTGTTCTTTTCCAAAATAAAGTTCCCAAAAATAAATTTTTTTCTTCCTTCATCTTTAATTTCCCAATTTTTTAAACTGCAGTCAAAATCGCATTTGTTATAAAAAATGATTTCCTGTTTTTTAATGTCTAAACTTTTCAACTCAATACACCTAGAACATTTATCTCCAGATTTCTCGCACAAATTTTTATTGCGGGATATGCAATGTTCCCAATTTTTCACAAACTTGCCGTAATATTCATCTTTTCCCGAAGGAAAATAAAAGTTTGCATATCCTTCGTCAACTAATTCAAGATTTACATTTGCGCCGTTATAAAAAATATAAGCAAGTTTTCTTCCATACTTATCAATTTTGTCTTTCCCATATTCCAATTTAATCGTCTTGTTAAGAAGAATCATATTCAGAAAATCCTTCGCTTCATTGTAATATTTTTCTCCTTTCTCTGGTGTATTAATTCCCAAAAGTCTTACATGAGTGTTGTTTTCAACGACAATCGTGTCCCCATCGATAATTCTTTCAACTCTTGCTATTTCGGATTCATCGAGAAATTCAATGATTGCGTTATTAACAAACGGATAGTTTATTGCAAACAAAAATAAAATTAAAACGCATAACAAAATAATCTCTTTTTTTCTTCCCATTTTTTTAACATCAGAATGAAGGATAAAAATATTTCTTATTTCTTGGACTTCTTAAATTTCGTATACAAATAAAATATTATTCCAGCAACTCCAACTATAAGTGCAGCCCAGATTATATTCTTGATTATCATTATCAAAACCCAGATTATTATGAAATGAACTATTGCCAATAACAAGCTTGCTAAGAATATAACTCCTCCGACAGCGTTATCAATCCATTTTCCAAGCAAAGGAATTTTTCTGACAAAGTTTGACATTACTGAGATAGGTCCGAATATCATGTTGTAACCAATCAATAATGCTAGGAATGCAATAATTCTCAAAATCCATCCTATAAGAACATCCTGTGCTTTCAGAGTTTCATAAGTTGCCTGATAATCTAATGTGGATACAAGAAGATATTTTTTGTCTCCTCCATCGCTGATTGTTACTCCGTTAGAATCTCCTGCAACAAGCAAGGTTACTCCATTTCGGATATAATCCATTCTTTCCTTGTGTGTTGAATCAATTTGATTTGAATATGTTTCAGCCCCGATAATTCTTGCACTGTTCGGATAATCAATTTTAAAATTTCCTATTGAGAACGGCTGAAATTTCATTTCCTGTTGTACAGTGTTCCAATTGCTTTCATTTACAAGATAGCATTGCTCACAAACTTCTTCGTCGTTGCTGTCTCTTCTGCATTCCTGTCCTTTTGTTTCAATAACTTTTTGATTTTCACTTAAAGTCCCGCAGTAATCTCTTGTTGTGTATTGAAGTTCTTCAAGAACATAAGAATAGTAAATGCAATTTCCAGAAACTTTATTTTGATAACAGGGAACAGCAACATTCGCTGTCGCAACATCTGTTGTTCTGATGAATCCTGTTGCACCGCTTGTCGATAAAACCTCTTCAGATAATGAGAAAATTTTTGCAGAATCCTGACTTTCAGCAAACCATAAGAGAACAGGAGCAAGAAGCAGAATAATTAATATTCCTATAAAAACGCCGGCAATGCTTCCCAGCAAAGCAGAAATGGGATTAGCGCCCCGAGCATGTTTTATTGTGCCTGCTGCAGGAGCAGTATATTTCACCATCTTATATGTTTATAGAAAAAATCATTAATAAATCTTTTTAATTAATCCGTCAAAATAATTTTCAAAAATGCGGGTGAAAGGATTCGAACCTTCGAAGGCACTAAGCCATAGGATCTTAAGTCCTACCCATTTGACCACTCTGGCACACCCGCATACTAAAATAACAAAAACAAACTATATAAAAACTTTTAGAATTGATATTGTTATCGCCCCAATAGCTCAGTTAGCAGAGCGCCAGTTTCGTAAACTGGAGGTCACGAGTGCAATCCTCGTTTGGGGCTTAGTTATTGAAAATAACAATAATACTTAAAAATAAAATTTTCTTAGAATAATTGTGGAGATAAATAAATTAGGAAATATACGCTCTCTTCTGGAAAAAGAATTATCAATCACAAGTGATGCAAAAGGGGTTTATGACTTGCTTGTTGAAAATCTGAAAGAAGAAAATGAAACTTATGATATTTCTCTCGGAGAATATGAAAAGAGAATGGATTACATTACTCAGAATTATTTATTGAAAAAATCGAAAAAATTTACCTTCGACGAAATAAAAGAAATTGCAAAAAATAAATTTGCAAGATATATTTTTTATGATTTAAGAGTAAAAGACGTAAATGTAACTGAAGAAGATATTTTTCCTGTTTTAAAAAGACAAATAAGAGAATGCGCTCACGATAATATGGATATCCTTGATCAAGCAGTAAAAGAAATAAAGTCAGTCGGAGGAAATGTTGAAATTCCTGGAAGCATTCATTTTCACAATTGGCTTTTTGGGCTTGAAAAAGTTGCAAAACAAGTTTCATATCATTGGGGAACGCCTTTAGAAGCAGTTGATTAAAATTATAGAATTATTTCTTTTCAGGAGCTTTTCCGAAGTTAATCTTAACGCCAAGCTCTTCAAGTCTTTTAATATGCGCCTGCATGACTTGTTCAATCTGCGCAATCATTCTTATCATTTCATTTCTTTCATTAACTAAAGTATTCAATGCTCCCTGATGAAATCCGGTTTCCATTTCTTTTGAAATTTTGGGCTTGCTTTCTTCTTTATTATTCAAAGCATCTTCAAGCTTGTCCTTTCTTATTTCTGTCATAAAATTTGTTAAAGAATTTAGTTATTAAACGTTTTGGTGATGTCTTTTTTCCCATCGCCTGCTTCTTTTTCCTTTTCGCGATAAACTTTTTTTCATCTTATTTTCTCTTTCAGCATGAACTTCCTTCATTGCTTTATGCATTATCCTTTTTTCCAGTCCTTTTCTTGAAATTTCTGTAAATCTGCTATGACATTTTCTTTCCTGATTTTTCATCAGCAAATAATTTTTGTTAAGATAAAAATTCTGTGAAATATTCTTTTTCTCAATTCCATAATTTGGTTTTGCTGAATATCCTGAAATGTTTAACTGATTATTATTCATGAGATAATCGTAAATTCTGATTATTCTTACCATGTCATATCCTCTGTCAAAATACTTCAATAAAAAATACATCAAACTCATCTCAAAAATTCGCCCGCACTTTTCACTGCAATCTCCCCTTGTGCTGAAGCAGTTAAAACTCCTTTTATTTTTGAGTCTGTCACATCACCGGCAGCGAATATACCCTTCACAGAAGTTTCCATATTCCTGTCAACAACTAAAAAATTATTTTTGTCAGCTCTTAATCTTAATCTTTTTGCAAAATCCATCAAGGGGCTTGTCTTTTCCTCAATAAAAATCCCGTCAACATTTATTTCTTTTTCCCCACTTTTGTCTTGTATTAACATACTTGCAACTTTGTCTTCCCCTCTGATTTCTTTGACGAGAGTATTATTTATCACTTCAATTTTTTCATTCCTGAGTTCTCTTTCCAGTCTGAATTTTTTATTGAAGTATTTTGACAGAGGATATGACATGGTAAGAATAATCAGAATTTACGATTATCTCATGAATAATAATCAGTTAAACATTTCAGGATAGTTCTCTTTCCTGTCTGAATTTTTTATTGCATATCACATAAACTTTTTGTGCAAGATTTGCAAGAGTCATGATCTCATCAATTTTGGAATCTTCATTTACAATAATTGCAGTTACTTTCCCCTTGAAAAAAAATGCATCGCAGGTTGCGCAATAACTTACTCCCTTTCCTTTCAATTTTTCTTCCCTGGGAATTTTGCTTTCTCTGGAAATTCCTGTTGCTAAAATTAATGTTTTTGCGGCAAATTCTCTTCCGGAAGTTTTAACAAAAAATTCTTTTCCTTTTTTTTCAATATCCTGAACATCTTCAAGAATAACTTCTATCGGGTATGATTTTAACTGTTCATAAAAACTTTTCATCAGTTCAATTCCTGTTCCCCTGTATCCTGGCCAGTTTTCCAATTTTAAAATTGTGTTTGCAGTTCCGCCGAGAGTTTTTGATATCATCAGGGTTTTCAGCCCGTCGCGGACAGAATAAAGAGCAGAAGTCAGTCCCGCAGGCCCAGCTCCGATAATTATAACATCATAAATATTCTCACTCTCATTTTCCATAATATTTATAATGCAAAATCATTTTTATATCTTATGAAAGAATTGATTTCCCAAATATTAAAAAAAGAGACAAGACTGGAAGAAAACGAAATAATAAAACTGATAGAAATTCCTCCCTCGCCTGAATTAGGAGATTACTCTTTTCCCTGTTTTATTCTATCAAAAAAAGAAAAAAAAGCTCCTGACAAAATTGCAGAACATCTCTCTCAAAAACTTAAACTTCCTGAAGAAATAGAAAAAATAGAAAACAAGGGCCCTTATCTTAATTTTTTTATAAACAAAAAAATTCTTGCCCAGCAGGTTACAAAAATAAATTCTAATTTTGGGAAATCTCCTATTGGAAAAAATAAAAAAGTTGTAATTGATTTTTCAGCTCCGAATATAGGAAAGCCGATGCATATCGGACATATCCGTTCAACAATTCTCGGCGACTCATTAATGAGGATTTATAATTTTCTTGGTTATAATACAGTCGGTGTAAATTATCTCGGAGACATAGGACTTCATATCGGAAAACTTATTGTTGCTTATGAATTGTGGCTTGACAAAGATGCGCTGAAAAAAGACCCTGTTCAGGAACTGCTGCGGCTTTATGTCAAATTCAATTCAAAAGAAAAAACTAAAATTACCGAAGGTGTTGAGGAAGAGTTTCAGGATAACGAATGGACTAATCGTGCAAAAGAAAAATTAAAACTGCTGGAACTCGGAGATAAAAAGACTGAAAAAATCTGGCACGACATAAGAAAAGCATCTGAAAAAGGATTCAACAAAGTTTATGAAATGCTTAATGTAGATTTCAGTGAAACTGTCGGGCAGAGTGAATTTGCAGAGCACGGAAAAAAAATTATTACAAATGCTTTGATAAAAAATCTCGCGAAATCAGAAAAAGACGGGGCAATTTACATTGAAATAGACGGGCAAAAAAAATTTGTTCTCCGTTCAAATCAGACAGCATCTTACATAACTTACGATATTGGAGCTGCTGTTGAGAGATACAAAAAATATAATTTTGAAAAAATGATTTATGTAACTGATTTCCGCCAGAAAGACCATTTTGAAAAATTATTCAAAATACTGAAATTGTTTGGATATGACTTCTCTGACAGGCTTGTTCATCTTCCTTTTGGAACAATCAAATTTGAAAATCAGATAATGGCGACGAGAAAAGGGGAAATAATATTATTGGAAGATGTTCTGAACAAAACAATTGAAAAAGCATTTGTAATAATTTTTTT
>JAMCXF010000008.1:2642-37089 GCA_023475035.1 Candidatus Pacearchaeota archaeon | reverse complement strand
TTCAAAGGAATTTCAACAAGTTCTCTGATTTTTTTAATTTCATCAGTAAGTCCTCCGATGTCTTCATAAGTAATTTCAGGAATTTTTTCGTCGCTAAGTTCAACTGCTTTCGGACTTAAACTAACTTCTGTGTTTTCTGTGATTATAACAGGCTGGTTAGGATTTGCAGAAATAATCATGAATTTTATCTGAGTAACTCCTCCGCCAAATTGCCCAAATCCCATTCCCCCCAAGATATCTCCGAGGTTTCCAAAAACATCATCCATATCACCAAATTCTTCTGACATTACATCTCTTCTTCTTTGAACTCCTCCGAGAACAACAATATCTCCTTTCAAAACTGCTCTTCCCAACAGTCCTCTTCTCAGTCCATCAGAATCTGCCTGAATCATTATTCCTTTTTGAGCAGGAGCAATTACAACTTTTTTTGCTTCTTTAACGTCAGCTTTTGTAACTGTGACAACATCTCCGATTCCAGTCTTGGAGTTTTTTCTAAGAATTCCGTCGATTCTTATTATTCCTTCTCCCATGTCAGCAGGATAAGCTCTGTCAGCAATTGCAACAGTTTCCCTGTTTCCCTTGATTAAAATTATATCTCCTCTTCGAATGTTAAGTTCCCTCATTATTTCAGAATCAATTCTCGCGATACCTTTGTATGCATCATCCTGCAATGCTTCAACAACTTTTAATTGAACTTGTTTTTCTTTGGCCATTTTATTCTTCAATTTTTTTATGTAATTTATCTTCTTCTTTGAAATTCAAACTTAATTTTCCCATGTCTTCAAAGCATAATCTTACCATGTCGTCCATTATTTTTTCCTGTTCTTTCATGAATGAAACAATTTCTTTTGGTATTGAAACAGCGTAGCTGTTTCCCACTAATCTCATTTTAACGTGAAATTCCTTGTTTTTCAAGTTTACGAATTTATGATACTCCTGCTCGTCTGCAGGATGAATTATTTTTTCATTGCATTTCGGGCAAATTACTGCCCTGAACAAAAATCCATTTTTAGCAATTTTTGCTTTCTGCATTTTTGTGTTGCATTTCCTGCATAATATAGTATTGTCAAAAATGTCTGTCATTGTGAATATAAAACCCGCCGCATCAAATGACGCGGCTGGTTGAAAGGGGTTAACGTATATACATACTGTATACACAGATGAGATATACTATTTAAATATTTCTGTGATAGTTTGTATATAAATTCTTATAAAATATTTTATTTTTTAAAGTGTATGAAAGAACTTAATGAAATAATAAAAAAGGGAAGAGTTGATTCAAAAAAAGAATATTATACTCTTTACGAAAATAATTTTTTTGGAAATAAACCATTGACATGGAATTCAGTAGATGAAATAAAACAAAGCAAATGGAAAGGAGGTATATGTATTCGTGGAAAAAGAGGAATCGCACGAAGCAGAGCAAGATTTGATTTATCGTTTAATGAAACAATTGACTATATCAAACAAATAGGGAAAGAGGGCGTTTCAGAAAAAGATTTGACTTTTAATCAATCAATGCCGAATGAACATTTAATGATTCAGGGAGAAATAATGAGAAGTTTGAAAAATTATTCATTAACATATACAACAGTTAAAGAACCAATGAATTACGCATTGGCAAAAGAAACCTTGTATCAGGAAGGAATAAATGCATTGCTTTTGGTGAAAAGAAATTTATTTGATTCAAGTTATGGAGACTTGGAATTATTGTTTGACATCTTTCCCGACTCAATTATAGAATTTAGCGCTTATGATATTTGCGTCGGAGATTTACAAAATAGAAACACAATAATATGGGAAGTTAGAAACTACTAACGAAGTTTCACTTCGCTTATTTGATTAAGAATCATTCTTTTTCTCGCTGGAGAAAGTCTCAAATCAAGAAGAGGATAAAAACTTTTTATTTCCCGCCCCTCATGAGAAAATAAAAGTTCTCTCAAAAACATCGTGTTTGGTTTTTTGCCGTCGGAAATTTCATCTTCCATATTTCTTATGATTCCCTTTATGTCTTTGTGGTCTTTCAGAAGATTTTGAAGTTGTTTCATTTCAACTTTATTGTTCTTATCAGTAACAGGAAAAATATTTTCTTCTTCAACAAAAACATGCTTGTTTAAATTCCATTTGAACAAATTAAACTTCTCAATGTAGTAAGTGTCATTTTTAGGAATTTTTTCAAAATCAAGAAGTATCTTGTTTACAATTGCATGTTGCTTTAGCATAGCCAAAGTTATCGGTCCCATTTCTACCATTATAAATTAACGCTGAAGAGATTTATAAAATTATTTAGATTCAAAAAATCTTCTATAAAGTTCAGAAGTAGCATATTCATCTCCAGGACAAATTATTTCAACAGGACTATGCAAAGAAGCGCAGGGCATACCGACCCAAATTTCAGGAATTCCTTTTGATACTAATCTCTTATGATCACTTTCATTACTCCCCCATAATTCCATCATGTCTTGATGATAAAATTGCCCGCATATTTGATGACAAATCCCTTTTTCAGAATTTTTGTTAGAAACAAGATTTCTTAAATATCTTACAAAATGTGGATCGTTCCCCTGAATATCGCCGCCTTCAATAACAGCACCAAGCCCGATTTTTGCAGAACTTTTAGAATCCATTTCTTCAAAATCGTGCCCATATGAAGCAACGCTCACATCGCCGACTATCATTTTTGAATTTGTATATAACTTATATTTTTCCAAGTCAGAAATTTTTCTTTGTTCAATTTTTTCTTGTCTGTTAAGAAAATTTTCTAAAAACATATAAAAAAGAGGACCCTCAGTTCCAACAGGAGCAGGGTCAAAAATTTCTTCATTATCACTAATCCAGGCAATGGCGCTGTATTCAGGATTTTTCGTTTTGATAAGTGCATCTATAGTAGAAAAAACACTGGTTCTGTCGTCATGTCCGTATCCTACAAGAAGATTCTGATTACAATCATCAATAGTAAACATTTTATTTACAGGCACAGCCCAAAGATGCGTGTTTGCAAAATCATCAATGCTTTCAAATTTCAAATGCTTCAAAAAAGATTTTTTATCAGAGTAACCAATTATTATTTCCAAAGATTTTTCGGGAGAAAAAGCAGTAGTGACATCTTCATATTCGGAAATATCTACATGAGCAGAATTTACTCCGATAACCCCCTTAAAGTTTATTTCTCTTCTGGAATTATTTTTATCAATAGTATAGCCAATAATCTCGACAGGTTGTCCTATCCAATATGGGACTACTATCCCTCCATGAGGAATCGTTGATAATTTAATGCCAAGAGTATCATAAAGTTTGTCTTCATCAGTTTCAATTCTTAAAGGACGAGGTTTGACTTTTAGGCAAGGAGAATCAGCATGAGAATTTATAAGATGAAAACCTTCAGTGATTGCCTTTTTTCCTTCATGAACAGCAATTAAACTTGATTTTTTCCAAGGATCACGATAAAAATATTTTTTACTTTCTTGAATAGAATCATCAAACAAATCTCTCTCTTCAAAACCATTATCTAAAAGCCATTCGGCAGAAAAGTTAACTGCCTGATAAGCAAGTTTTGATTTTGAATGAAAGTCAATAATGTCATCGATTCTTTTTTTTAACTCTTTTTTTTGTTCTTTGTCTAAACATTCAATAGAAGGAAAATGTCTGACAGAATCAAGATTTAAAGAATTTTCAAAAGTTCCTTTAGGGACTTCTATTTTCCTCATCAGAACTCAACTAAAGAATTATATTTAAACATTCATTCAATAGAAAATATATTATATCATACATTTTAAAAATCTCTTTCTCTAATTATTCTGATGAATTTAAAAAAAGCAGGAGAAAAAATAAAATCAGGTTTCAAGAAATTCTGGTTTATTTTATGGAAAGATGACAGCCTGAAAGGATGGATTTTTTCCCTGATTTTTCTTTTTGTTTTTATAAAATTTATTTTTTTCCCGTTTCTTAGTTTTGCAACAGGAAGTTCTTTGCCGCTGGCAATTGTTGAGTCATGCAGTATGTATCACGAAGGAAATGTTTTCTCAAATTTTGACGATTGGTTCACAAGACACGAAACAAAATATTTTCCATTAAATATAACAAAAGAGTCTTTTGAAAAATTCACATTAAGGAAAGGATTTGACAAAGGAGATATATTATTTATCATAAAGGCAGACCCAGAAACGCTTAAAGTCGGCGATATAATTTTATTTGATTCGGGAAGCAAAGAAACTCCTGTGATACATAGAATAATAGAGATAAAAGAAGAAAACGGTGAAAAAATATTTACTACCATCGGGGACAATAACGCAAAGATGCTAACACCAGATAATAATCCCGCAGGCATTGATGAAAGAAAAATAACTGCCGAACAATTAGTAGGAAAAGCTGCATTCAGAGTAGTCCCCTGGTTTGGCTGGATAAAACTAATATTTTTTGAGGCTTCACGCCAGGAATCAGAAAGAGGATTTTGCAAAGAAAATTAAGAAAAGTTTTTAAACGAGATAACTTAAAGTTAAGGAAATAGAGGTTAGGAGAAAAAATGGATTTTTGTCCCAAATGCGGAGCAGTTTTATTTCAGAAAAAGGAAAAGGAAGCATGTCCAAGATGTAGCTATAGCTCAAAAGGAAAAATAAAGATAATTTCATCTGAAAAAATTGAAGAAAAACCCGAAGAACTTGAAGTGATAAAAAAGGAAATGGAAACTTTCCCTATTATCGTCGGAAAATGTAAAAAATGTGGTAATGACAAAGCATACTTCTGGACAGCACAAACTCGTTCTGGCGATGAGGCAGAAACAAAATTTTTCAAATGTACGAAGTGCGAATTTACTTGGCGAGAGTATAGATAATATAGATAATTGTATAACATAATTCTTTTATATCCTCATTCTAAGATAAAATATGCCTGACAGGGAATCTAACCTTGAATGCAAATGCGAAGTCATTTTAATAGAAAATGATGTAAAAGTTTTTTCTTATATCCCTCGAAGAGACAAAATAGGTAAATATATTTCTTTTTGTGATTGCGGATTTCATCGCGGAATTCTTGGAAGAAATTCAGAAAAACATTGCATAAAAATAAACTGCCCTCATTACCAAGTTTTTAGGGAAGATAAAGACGGAATTGCAAAATAAGTAAACTTTTTAATCTCTTTTTCTAATAACTATTTATGGCTCCGTAGCTCAGCCTGGTTAGAGCACCAGACTCTTAATCTGGGTGTCGAGGGTTCAAATCCCTTCGGGGCCATAAAGTATTGAGTGGAACCGAATGAAAAACTTCCTGTTTTGACTTCGGGGCCATTTTTCAATAAATTTATATATTTCATAAAGCATATGTTAATATGACACACGTCATAAAAAGAGGCGGAAGAAAGCAGACTTTTATGCCTTCAAAAATAAAAAGTGCAATTAAAGGTGCTGCAAAAGAAGCAGGTTTTTCATCAGCGAAAGTTGAAGACCTTGTGAAAGAAGTTGGAAACGGCGTAATTGACTTTTTCGGAAAAAAGAGAGTTGTAAAAGCTGTTGACATCAGAAAATCAATTCTCGGAAGGCTTCAGAGAAGAGCAAAAAGCGTTGCTTCTGCCTGGAAAAAATTTGAAAGAAAAAAATCAGGGAAATTTTAATCAGCGTCGTTTAAAAAATTCAATTTGCCTGAATCTTTTCATGACTTTTGCATAATTAGATTTTGGAACAAGAACTTTTGTCTTTGCTTCATTCAATAATCTAAAATCATATTTAGAAACAGCATATTTTAATTTAGATTTTCCAGGATATTTTTTCCACCTCGTTTCACTTTTTAATTTGTATTGCAGAACCATTAATCACCATTATCAATATCCATTCTTATTAAAAATAAAAGAGATATTTAAATTCTCCGAAGATAATTTTCTTTAATCCCTTTCTTTATTCTATTTCAATTTTGGGGCTGAGTTAGGAATTACTTAATAAGCCGCTGAATATTCTCTATAGCGTCAGCAACTTCTTTCCCTTTCTTTGTTAGTTGTATCACCTTTATTCGCCCCTTTTTTTCAAAAGCAACTAACTTAAGGTCTTCAAGCGTCTGTAAAATTTTTACAGCATGGCTGTAAGTGCAATCCACTTCTTTTGCCAAAATGCTTCCGTACCTCATCCTTGTGTTCTTCTTCAAAGAAACCAGCATCAGAGCAGGCTTCCGTCTGAAAAAGATATCAAAGTTGTCCTTCATTGTATATATTCAGATAGTAGTTCACTTTTAAACCTTTTGTATCATAGATATTGAAATATATATTTAAAAATAAAAACGAGCAACAAATTTATTAACAAATCTTTACTGATAATTTTATGCACAAGAAAACAAAAATTCTTGCAGTCGGCGACATTCACGGAGACACAGGATTAGTAAAACGCCTCGCTGAAAAAGCTGTCAAGGAAAACGTTGATTTGGTTATTCTCGCAGGAGATCTGACTTTTGCAGATATGTCAACAAAAAATTTAATTGGTCCTTTTATCAAAGCAAAAAAACAAGTATTGCTGGTTCACGGAAATCACGAAGGAATTGCAACTGCAGATTTTCTTTCTGAAATGTATCCAGACACAAAAAATATTCATGGATATAGCATGATAATAAATGATGTCGGTATTTTTGGCGCAGGCGGAGCAGATTTAGGAATTGATCCGATGAATGAAAGAGTGTTCAAGAAAGTAATTGGTAAAGCGCACAGCAGAGTGAAAAATATTGACAAAAAAATTCTTGTAACTCACATGCATCCAGCAGGAAGCAAGTCTGAATTTTCAGGATTCAAGGGAAGCAGAAGCATAAGAGATGCAATAGAAAAATATAAGCCCGATTTTGCGATTTTCAGCCATATTCACGAAGCTGGCGGAACAGAAGAAAACATTGGAAAAACGAAAGTAATTAACGTGTCAAGAAAGGAAAAAATTTTTGAGATTTAATTTTCTTTAGCTGTCAAGAAAAAAATGTTCAGTATATGTATGAATTACTTCACCAATTTTATCAAAATCAGATAATTCTTTTTCATTAAAATGTCCTTTAACTCTTTGTTCTGCTTTTTCCCTTTCTCCGTCTCTGAATCGATATAAGCTTCCATAATTATCAACCCATTCATTAGCAAAAATATTTTTTTGTTTTAAATACTCTCTCAAAGAAAAGCCATCTTTTGCATCCCAGAGATGAATAATCCCTTCAGAAACTTTTTTAGATAATTTAGAAAAATGATTTTCTGTAAGAAAACTTCCATACAAATCCTCTTCGTCCATAATCTCCCAAAATTCAGGGAGAGTTATTTTTTTTCCAGAGATTGTTTCTCCTGCAACAAACATAAAAGAATAAATATTTTCTGGAGGAGGAATAAACAAATCATAGATTAAAGGTCTGTCAAATTGCAATAGGATAGCGTCACAAGTTCTTTTCTTATATTCAACTTGTCTCTCGATATTTTTTATCATGTCAGTAAAATGGTCGATTTTCCTAACCCGACTTGCTTGAATTGCTCTTTCTCGAGGGCTTTTGTATTTTCCCATAATTTGATGATAAATGATTACTTTATAAATTTTTTATTATTGATACTTTTTCCCGGAAACTTTCTCATATAGTTCCTTGTATTTCTTTGAGCTTTGGGGAAAAACCGTAAAATAAAAATTGTTCAGTTTATAATATTCAAAATTTCCTGCCCCAAACACGATTATCTTTAAAAGTTTGTCAAGAGTTTTTTCTATGTAAAGTCTATTATGAACTTCATTTTCAATAATCCAGTTAATGGTTCTTCTTATTTCTGGGAGTTCTTTTTTTAGCGCCTCTTTAACAGAATTTTGCTCGTCAACAAGCTTTTGATAGTCTTCTTCAAGCCCCATAATCAGGTAACAAACTAATTGTAAATTTATAAAAATTATTATACTAGTAAAAACCTTAAAAAGTCAACGATATATGCTACACAATGAGGAAAAAGCCTGAAAAATCAAAAGAACAAAAGTTAGCAGAAAATTATTTTCCAGTGGATGAGAGAGACGTGAAATATGCAGTTGAAAAAGTTTACAAACAACCTCTGAATGTTGAACTGACAAATTCCAAGATTAAAACTCCAAGAAAAAATATTTCTAAAAAAAAGAAATCCGTTAAAAAAACACCTTATAAAAAAAATTCCAAAAAAGTCGGAAAAGTTGGAGCAAACAAAAGCTCTGTTAATTTTGAACCTCCGAAAATTAATTTGAAAAAAGAAGGATATGAATTGGTCATAACAGAAAAACCGCAGGCAGCTTTGAAAATTTCTGATGCCTTAGGCAAATCTAGAAAAGAAAATCTTCACGGAGTTCCATATTATGAAGTTAACCGAAACGGGAAAAAAATTGTCGTTGCCTGTGCTGTAGGACATTTATTTACTTTAACACAAATGCAAAAAGGTTCTGGTTATCCTGTTTTTGACATTAAGTGGGTTCCAAATTATTTAGTCAAGAAAGCAGATTTCACAAAAAAATATCAGGACACACTGCTCAGTCTCGTAAAAAATGCAGGGAGCATTACAATTGCTACAGACTATGATATAGAAGGAGAAGTAATCGGTTTGAATGTAATGAGATTCATTGCTAATCAGAAAGACGCGAACAGAATGAAATTCTCGACGCTGACAAAACCAGAATTAAATTCTGCTTATGAAACAAAATCTCCGAGCATAAATTGGGGGCAGGCAATCGCAGGAGAAACAAGGCACTATCTCGATTGGTATTACGGAATTAATCTGTCAAGAGCATTGATGAATGCAATAAAGGAAACAGGCAGATTCAAAATAATGTCAATCGGAAGAGTTCAGGGTCCTGCATTGAATCTTATTGTGCAAAAAGAAAGAAAAATTCAGGAATTCAAGTCTGAAAAATATTGGCAGATTTTTATAACAGTTACCGATAGTAAAAATAAAATTGAATTAAAATACATAAAAGATATTTTTGAAAAAAAAGAATTGGAAAAATTTGAAAATTTAATAGGCAAGACAGCAATTGCTTCAACAAGTAAAAAAGAAGAATATCTTCCCCCAAACCCTCCATTCAATTTAACTTCTCTTCAGATGGAAGCATACAGATTGTTTGGGATAACACCAACAAGAACATTGCAGATTGCGCAATCGCTTTATCTTGCAGGATTAATTTCCTACCCAAGAACATCATCGCAAAAACTTCCTGACTCAATCGGATATCAGGACATTTTGAAAAAACTTGCAAAACAGTTCGGGGCAGAAAAATTAATTACAAGAAGCAAGCCTGTTGAAGGAAGCAAGTCAGACCCTGCACATCCTTCAATTTATCCGACAGGAGAATCAGGCACATTAAATGGAGAAGAAGAAAAAATTTATCATCTTATTGTCAAAAGGTTTTTGTCATTATTCTGCGAAGATGCGATAGTTGATAATAAGAAAATTGTTGCCAAGGTGGATTCTCTTACATTTGATGCAAAAGGAAGCGAAGTAAGAAAAAAAGCATGGCTTGAAATTTATCCTTACAAAATTAAGGAAACAGAACTTCCTGATATGAATGGAGAAGTTAAAATAACAGATTCAAGAATGGAAGAAAAAGAAACTCAGCCGCCAAAAAGATATTCACCAGCGTCGATTGTTTCGGAACTTGAAAAAAGAAATCTTGGAACAAAAGCAACCAGAGCTGCAATTTTGGAAACACTTTATGACAGAGGTTATGTAAAAGAAAAAAGCATTGAGGCAACACCTCTCGGAATTTCACTGATTGAAACACTGGAAAAATATTCCCCGGTAATAATCGACGAGGAGCTTACAAGAAAATTTGAAAAAGAAATGGACTCAATTGTAGAGTCAAAAAAAGATTTCATCGAAAAAGAAAATGTAATAATTGAAGAAGCAAAAAAAACAATCAGAGATATTTCAGGCGATTTTGAAAAAAATAAAATGGAAATTGGAAAAGAGCTTATTACAGCAGAAACTAAATTGTGGGAAAAACAGAAAGAAGAAAATAAATTAAATGTTTGCCCTCAATGTGGAAAAGGAATGCTGTCAATAATGTATTCACGAAAAACAAGAAGAAGTTTTGTCGCTTGTGATAAATATCCTGACTGCAAAAAAACATATTCTCTTCCGCCAAACGGAGTCATAAAAAAAACAGGAAAAATTTGTGAATCATGCGGTTTCCCGATGCTGATGAGACTGTCAAAAGGCAAACGCCCCTGGATATTTTGCTTTAACAATGAATGCGAAACAAATAAAAAGCGTCTGGAAGAGTATATTTTAAGGAAACAAGGAGAACAAAATGAATCATCCGGATAAAATTGAAGGTTATAACGGCACTCTTGAAGACTTGGCAAAAGAAGTTGGAAATATGTCTTATGATAAAACTGCTGAGTTTATAGGAAAAATGGCGAGTAATATAGCAAAACAAGCCGATGAAGATTTTAAAAAAGGAAAGATAAAATTAGCATTACAGTTGTATAAGACTGCAAATAATTTGTATAGCGCAAAAAAAGAAATCGACCTTGCATGGAAAATTTGCGAGCCATACATGAAAAATTCAAATCAAGACTAATATTTAAAAACTGTAATTCATTATATAAATCATGCCAAAAGAGATGCATAACTCAATAAAAATAACGCTGATAATTGTAGCAACAATTGCCGTGCTCTCAATTGCAGGAATGATTTTTTATCAGTCAAATTTTTCTTCTACGAATACAATTTCTGTAAATGGACAGGGAGTTGAAAAAGCAGTTCCTGACTTAGTTTCAGTTTACTTCAGCGTCGATACAAAGAACAGCACATCAAAACAGGCAGAAGATGCAAATTCATTAATTGTCAGCAGATTAAGAAGTTATATTGTTTCATTAGGATTCAGCGAGGAGGATTTGAAAACAGTAAATTATAACATTTATCCTGACTATGATTACACAACAGGAAAAACATCTGGTTACAGAGCAAGTCACTCATTAAGTATCAGTTTCTCTGTTTCAGAAAAAGATAAGATTACAGGTGTAATTGATGCAGGAACAACTGCAGGAGCAGGAATAAGTTACATTAATTTTGAACTCTCTCCGCAATTGGAACAGCAATATAAGGCAACAGCAATACAAACAGCATCAGAAGATGCAAGAGTAAAGGCAGAAGCAATTGCAGAAGGTTTCAATAAGAATTTAGGAAGATTAGTTTCAGTTTCTTTAGATTCCTTCAATTATTATCCAACAAGAGTTTACGATGCAGCTGAATCAGGAGCTTCTTCAGAAGAGGCAAAGACAACAGTTGCAGGAATCACTCCTTCGGAAACAGAAGTCAGCGCTTATGTTACAGCAGTTTATAGATTAAGTTAAAACCATTCCCCTAATTTTTTCTGACTCTTCTTCTGATTAAGCAAAATGCTTTTTTTCATTATTTCAGAATTATCAAAATTGTATTTGATTTTGCTTATCTTTTTCGCGCTTTCCTTCATCTCATTTTCGTCGGAGAATTTCATTTTGTTGGAAAGCGCTTTTCTGACGCTCTCGCGCACAACCCAAACCCCCAATCCTGCCCAATACGACGGAGTTTCAATTCTGATTACAAGAACGCTCGCCTGTCGTTTTAGAGAATTAAGATATTCAATAATCGGAAGACGCGAAGCATAATATCCGCCTGCAGTTGCGAAAGCATATTCTTTTCTCCCGTAAAAATTTTCATAATCTGTCGATGCCTTGATTTCATCCGACGGATTCCAAGAACTCCCTGGAAAATAAAGTTCAAAAAGTTCATAGCTCCACACATCAGGGAATAGCATTATCAAATATTGATTTCCCAAAAATTCCCCGTAAAATAATTCGGGATTTTCAATTACAGGAGAATCTTTTATTTTTTTCAGAAGCAGTTTTCCAAGAGTGTCATCAGTTGCAGTAATGCTCCATCTCGTCGGAACAAGTCGTTTATTTTTCTTAAGCCCTAAAACACCGACGCTGAGAATCTTGCTCAAAGTATATTCGCTGAAATTATTTTTGTAAAGAATCTCAAGCCCTTCCGAAGATTTTATCTCATCATTAATGACATAATCAACTTTCTGATGAACTTTTACATTGCTTGTTATTTTTGCTTCTTTCAAATTTCCGTGCATTCCATGAGGCATCAAAACTTTGTCTTTTTTGTTTTCAAGATTCAGTTTATTCTTCAGTTCAATTTCAACATCAACAGGCTTTGAAGCAATTGCAATTTCCTGAGCAAGTTCAATAAACTTTTTGCTTGTTCTTGAATCATGGACGCTTGACTGAAATTTTGAATTAATCAGGCTGTCGCGCAACTTCAGAACATCATTAATCTGAAAATTATTTCCTGCCCAATATTTTGCATCGTCGTAAATCCAGGCATTTTCCTCTCTTTCCAGAGGACTCAAAATTCCGACATTGACAAGAGGATATTTCAGTTTGCTTCCAACAAAAACACTTGGAGGAGAATTGCTGTCCAATTTAGAAATATTCCCCAAATCTCGGTATCGAAATTTAAGTTCACTTATCTTTTTTATAACCTCAAATTTTATGTCTGACATTAAAAATAAGGGATAAGAAAACTTTATATTATTGTATTACAACTCAATGATAATAATTATAAACAATGAACTTGTTATTTTTTGATGGATTTAGAACAAAAATCAGAAGCATTTGAAATAAAGAGAGTTGAAGTCAGTGATGGAATTCAGGAAAGATTAATGAAAGATGAAATTAAAGCTACAAAAGAAATTAGCAAAAAATATGAAGATTTAAGGAAATATGCAAAAATTAAAAGTAGAAGAGAATTTTGCGGAAACTATCACAGATATTAATTACAAAAAACCTTTCTTGAATATTCCCTCGTTCCTAATCTCAAAACCCATTTCTTTTTCAGGAAGACTTCTATGTTTTTTCAAAATTGCTTTTCTTTTTCCTTTCTCATTTTTTAGTTCAATTATGCATTTGCTCCAGTATTGAAGCAAATCTCCGCCGACAATATTTGTTTCTCGTTCAACGCCGTTTTTCCAGTCTTCTTCTGACTGATACCCTCGGTAAACCTGATTTGTAACAATAACAGGAATATTCTGATTTTTTGAAATTTCTGCGAGAAGTTTCATCTGTCTTGCAACTTCCCGATTTACATCTTTTATCGTATCATCGCCTCCTTCTTGCCTCGCATCTCCAAGTTCTAACCTATAAAGCATCGCCATGCTGTCAACAACAACCAGACTGATTTGCTCATTTTTAAGATGATTATTCAGCGTCGTAAAAAACTTTTTTTGCTCGGAAAAATCGGCAGGAGTTATCAGCAGGATATTTTGCAAAATATCGCTGTAATTTTCCCCGACAATCTGTTTTACTCTGTCAGAGGAAAATCCGCCTTCAGTGTCAATGAAAATAACTTTGTTCCCTTTTTTTGCCTGACTGCATGCGGCAAGAATTGATATGTTCGTTTTCCCGCTGCCAGGACTTCCTGCAATCATCGTAACAATTCCCTTTTCATAACCGCCGTAAAGCCATTTATTCAAATCAAAACTCCCTGTAGAAATCCTCTCTACTTTTTCATACTCCATAAAGTAGACTAAAATGTTCTATTAATAAAAATTGTTATGTTAAGAAAAAACAGGTTTTTATTTAAGTTTAGAAAAGTCTTTTTCAACTTTATCCAAGTCTTTTGTTATTGCAGAAACAGCGTCATCAATTGCTTTTTTTGGAGTCTTGCCTTTTGTCTTTACAGACATAACTGGCTTTTTTGTGGGGTGTTCTCTTTTCCATGCTGCAAAAGTCACAGCAGAATCCTTGTTAAGATAAACTCTGAAAATTTCAGCCAAAGTCAAGCTTTCAATTTCAAATTCCATTTCGTCTTTCTCAGATTTAAGAACATTAATTTCCATAATAAGAAGTCAGAATTTGTATTTATAAAAGTTTCCTTATTGATTTTGTTCAGAAGCAATTTGTCTTTCTAATAAAACAGGATAAAATGGTTTGTATAAAAGATCCCCTTTTTCATCTGTAGCACCGCATTTTGTAATCGCCATCGCCATATCATGTTTAACACAAATGTCATAAATTTTTTTAGCAACAGGACAGGAGCTATAAGGAATTTTGTCATTTTTTCTGTCGCAATTCACGCATAAGCATTCTTTTCTTCTCATTTCATCCATTTCAGTATTAGAATAAATTTCTTCAGGATGTCCTTCTTTCCAGTATTTATTTGCAATTTTTTCTATTGTCATTTCCCTTCCTTTTCAAATTCCTCATCCAAAAATCGCTCGTCATCCTGAGGATATTCTTCTTCTAAATTAACAGAAATTTTTTCGTCTGTCTTGGGAGTTTCTTTTTTCCTGAAAAAAGAAAATAATCCTCTTTGACTTTTGTCAACTTTTTTGTCCATTTCTTTCAAGTCTTCAATTTTAAGATTTTTTAAAGAATCTTGATCAAAGGATAATTTTTTCTCAGTAGAAGCAGAGTTGTCAAGAACATATTTGCTTGAAGTATCAGGAAATCCTGATGTTCCTGGTTTTCTAAGAGTAATTCCCAAAAAGCTTTCAATCTTGTTTACAATCTTGTAATCATTAGCAGGCAAAATTCCCTGTTCAATCATCCTCACTGTAGCCTCTGATTCGCCGATGCCTTTTGCAAATTCGTCCCTTGTAATCCTTTTTGTTCTCTTTACTTGCTGAATTTTCCAGTGAAAATTTTCTATCAAATCAGTGTGCGTTTGAACTCCTCTGTTCTTGAATTTCTGGTCTACCAAATCTCTTAGAGTCACTTCTCTGTTCGTTGTTAGTTTTTTCCCAAGTCCTGCCCCGACAAGCCTTTCATGAACTGTGCGATGTCTCTGCGCTTCTTTTATCTGATTCTCAGTAGGTTTTCTTATTATTGGAATTTTTTCTATATTCGCGCAGTCACTGCAAACTTTTACAATCCCGTGGTCAGAAATCGCATCATAAAGCCTCACATTTTCCCCCGAAACACCACATCTAAAACACTCCGTCATGCAAATTGGAAAAGATTTTACTTTTTAAGGATTTATATAATTAATCGAGATATTTTTCTATATCTTCCCTGCTGTTAATTTCAGTAATCTTGATTTTCTCGTCGATTAAAATGACAGGAAGTTCTGTGATGTTATACTTGTTTGTTAAAAGATTAATTGAGGGGATATCATTATCCGCAGCAATAGGTATGAGCATTATTCCGCTGCCTTTTTCCTCTTTAAATTCTCGAAGAAGATTAGAAAAGAATTTTTGTTCGGATTCCTGCTCAATTGATGGATTATTATATTGGTAAAAATAAACAAAGTTATGATAATCTGGATGGCATTTCTGCCCTATTTTAATGCTGTTTATCCAGAATAATGCCCTCAGTAAATCAAATCTTTTATGCTGGAAAATAATGTCGTTATTTATCCTGTTTGCCTCTTCATATTTTTGTATTTGCAAAGCTTCTTCAAAAATTTTATCTCCAAAATTTATGTTTTCCTCAACAAGAATGTCGCAGTTTAAGCTTAAAGTTTCCATAGCATCTTTTTGCGCAATCTGGTCAAGAAGTTCCATTTCTGCTTCAATATAAAGAGTGTTAATTTTCTCTATTCTTGAAGACTCCATCATGTATCCCATAAAAATTCCGAGATTGAAAACTACCAAAGTCAAAATCAAGGCGTACAAAAAAACATATTTCTGATTTTTTAACATATTATCTCCACTTATTTCCTCCTTTAAAATAATTGTATACTGCACTTAATGTAATGAAAGGATACACTGAAAGGTAGACTATTGAAAAAAACAAGATATCAAAAACACTTCGCTTCTTGAATATTGCACTTTTCATCATTGATAACGAGAAGAGGGTAAAAATAGTTCCTACAACAAATAAAATAATTCCAAGATAGTCTAAAAAACTTGGCGTGATAAATAAGCTGTCAATTGTCAAAAGAGGAACTCCTGTCGGAATAGAATAACCTACAAGAATATAATTGGAAATTATTTTTGTTATTGCCAGATAAAAAAACACTCCTAACCCTAAAAGTCCGAGAAAAAACTGCATCACAAAAAAAGGCAGGACAAACATTCCGAGCATTCCTTTTTTGAAAAAATCTTTTTTGTATTTTGCCATGCACTGAATTCCCCCAATCCCCCATCTTCTTCTTTGTTTGTACCATGCCTTGAGAGTGTTAGGAGCAGTAGTTGTAACTTCAGTTGACAAACACATTCTTCTTTCCCATCCGTGTGCTGTCAGATTCCAGGTTATTTCAATATCTTCAGTCATATTGTCCCCGTCAAATCCGTGAATCTCATCAATTGCTTTTTTTCTGTATACTGCCAAAGGCCCAGGGGTTACATAAATAGCATCAACATACCCCAAAAGTTTTCTCGTGAAGGCAATAACTTTGTATTCAATTCCCTGAAGTTTTTCAATAAAGCTTCCTCTCTCTCTTACAAGAATTGGACAAGTTACTGCGCCAACTTTTTCATCGTCAAAAAAGCCAATTATTTTTTTTAATGAATCATTTGCAGGATAACTGTCAGCGTCGACGAATGCAATTAATTCTCCTTTTGCATATTTGAGTCCTTCATTCTTTGAACGCCCTGCATTTCCCAGATTTTTCTCGTTGTTGATTAAAATTAGATTGGGATATTTCTTCTGCATTTCTTCAACAATTTCGCGGGTGTTATCAGTCGAGCAGTCATTGACAACAATTACCTGAATAATTTTTTTGTAGTCTATGCCAAAAATATGCTCAATAGTGTCGCCGATTGTTTTCCCCTCATTATATGCAGGAACTACGAAAGAAACAGAATATTGCTTTTTGGAAACAGGATAATCAAATAAAGTTCTTTTGTTTTTAAGATATAAGATTAAGAAGAAAGATAAAAGGTAAATTGACACAAACATGTAAATCAAGTAGATAATCGGGAGAACCTTCATTTCACTCTGCAGGATTAATAATTTTTAAAGATTTTCGTGGTTCATTTGAACGGGATTTTCAGCATATTTCTTGTCTGTATCTTGAAATGCAAAGTAGTCATAAAAATCGTCTGATAAAGAAAGTTCATGCGTATGCCCAATTCTTTTTTTCTTGATTAGTTCTAAATCCTCAAATTTCTTTATATGGTCATATGCCTTGTTTCCCCTTATTTTTATTATCACAGACTGTTTGATGGGTTGCTTGTAAGCAATGATAGCAAGAGTTTCCTGTTCTGCCTTTGAAAATTCCGACTTCCCTCCTGCAAGTTTATTGATTATTCCGTGATACGCGGGTTTTACATCCATCTTCCACATCTTGTTTTTTTCGACAATTTCAATCGCAGAATCATCCTCGTCATATTTTTCCTCAAGTTTTTCTATAAGTTCTTCAAGGATTATCGGATTAATGTCTGTAAGAGAAATCAATTCCTGCATGTTGAGAAATCTTCCTGCAACAAAAAAAACTGCCTCAAGTTTTTTCAAATCTTCTTTTTCCCGCGCTTCATCAATTTCATTTAAAGTGCTGCTTGTAGCATCCATTATATTAAAAAAGAAAATGTCAATTTAAATTTATTCATTAATGGGACATCCTTTTTTAATCCCCGATTAACGGGAAATTATCCAGAATCTTCTCAACAAATATTTTTCCTTTTTCAGAAATCCTGAAGCAGGGAGAATCTCTATCTGTATGAAATATCTTAACTTTTTCAACAAGTCCTTTTTCAATTAAAAAATGTGCATAAGCAAGAAGATTTTTGCCTGTTGTTAAAGAATCTTCAGCTAGGTAAGAGCAATGAACAGGACGTTCAGAGCTGTACAGTTTCATCAAAAGTTCAATGTAAGTAGCATTATATTTTTCCATCGGAGAAAGATAAATTGAATGTTTAAAAAATTTATGAAGTTGAAATTAACGAACCTTAAACCTCAAAATCGCGCCGACTCCTGAGAGGTTATTGAATTGTTCGCCTTCCGTGGTTTCTGTGGAAACAATTTCAATGTTAGAGCCTATATTTTCTGCCATGTCTGAAAATTCTTTCATGGTTTGTTTGTCAAAAGATTTTGATAAAATCAGAGTTTCAACAGCTCCGTATTGCAGTGCTTTCCTTACATCACTTTCCTTGTAAAAAGTTAATTCCGGTTTCTCTCCGAGATTTTCAAAAAAATTCTCAAGAATTTTTTTCTCTCGGACAATTTCCTGTCCTGCTAATAAATCTCTTGATTTTTCAACTAATTCCTTAAGCCCTGATTCATCTGAATCTCCAATGTCAATTCTGCCGATTACTTTTTCCTGCAGTTTTGTGGGAAGATATTCTCCGTCGAGAAATTCATCTTTTGTAGGAATCGGCCCTCCGACTAAAATTCCTTTTAATTTAGGCATCTCAAAAAATATTTTTTTCATTTCTTCTGAAATTCTTTTGTAAAACTCTTTTGTCAATCCTTCTGTTATTCTGTGGAATCTCTGGCTTGACTGCCCTCCTGCCCTGACTTTGCTCGGAACACCTGAAGTCATTTTCTGCAAAACTTCAATTCGCTTTCCTTCAAGCATTCCTATTGTTGCTTCTTTTCTGTCCATGACTAAAAGCCCAAAAATTTCCGAAACTTCAAGCATTACTCTCAAAGGTTCAAGAACAAATTCCTTGTCGCATCGGTACATCCTGTTTTTCAGAACCTGCGGCGGCTCAATATCCCATAACTGCAGATCCATTTGTCCCTCAACTTTTGAAACATTCCCAGCAAAAAGAACAAGCCCATTTTCAGGAGTTTTTTTCAAACCCTTAAGGTAACGGACAATTTTTTCAAGAGCTTCAGTAACATTGTTTCTCGTCGTGGTTGACTTGATATTTTTAGCAGTTGATTTTTCTGCTTCTAACTGCCTTTGCACAGAATTCACATCATAACCCGCAGGAATGTAAACGCTTATCAGTTCTGTATGCCTTCCTTTGTGGCTTTCAAGTTCAGTGACTTTTTCTCTTAATTCGTCGATAGTTAGTTTCATTTGATATTGTGTGTTGCAATTAAGTCTTTTTCAAATGCTTTTAACTCTTTAGGAATTTTAATTCCCTCAATCTCATTTCTCAGACTAACTCCTTTTTCCTTTTTCTCTTTCCAAACATTTGAATTAAATTCAATAAGAGATTCCATTAATTTAATATTAGGTTTTGATTTTGCAGGGTTAGGAAAATTTTCTTTCAGCAAATTAATGCCCTTATCTTCAGCAATCATTGAAGTTATCTGGGGAATAATCGGATGAATCAGAATTAAGAATCTGTCAAACAGGTAATGAAGAGTATATTTTGCAGAATTGCTTTCTTCTTTTGAAAACCTATTTTCTTGATTATAAGCTCTTGATTTTACATTCTCAAGATAATGTGAAGCAAAAATTTCCCAAAGGAATCTCCGCAATTCCAAAGCAGGATGGTAAAAGTCGTAATTTTCATAATACTCATCAGTTCTCTTTGTTAAATCTTCAATATAATCAATAAATAATCTATCAAAATCAGTTATTTTTGCCTTTGAAGGTTTTTCAAAAAGAGTTACAAATTTTGCGATGTTCAAAATTTTGTTTAATGTTTTTGTTTCGGCATTAATTTTTTCTTCAGAACATTTCAAATCCTGTTTTGACAAGTCCCCCTCAATTGAAGCCCATAACCTAATTGCTTCAGCCCCGTAAAGTTTCAAAAGTTTTTGAGGGTCAATTACATTACCTTTTGATTTTGACATTTTATATCCCTGTTTGTCGACGATATGCTGATTAATCCATACGTCCTTAAAGCAGGGTTTTTTTGTTTCAAGATAACCTCTTAACAAAGTGTAATATAACCAAGTCCTGATAATCTCTTTTCCCTGAGGCCTGAGATTTGCAGGATAAGTTTTTCTGAAAAATTCATCATTAGTTTTGTATTTCAACATCACAAGTTCAGAGATGGAAGAATCCATCCATGTATCCAAAACTCTTGTTTCTCCTTCCCATTTCAGATTCTTGAAATCATTTACTGTTCCAGCCTTTTTTCCATCTTTGAAAACTTCAAAATCTTTCTTAGGAGATTCTTTCCAGGGTTCATAATATTCTCCTGTTTTTCCAAGAGCAATAAATTCTCCTGATTTCCATAACGGTGGCGAGACAAAAAAAAATCTTCTTCTTGAAATAGGCCAGTCAATTTTTATTGAATCGATCCAGTCATCAAGAATTTTTCTTGCTTCTTTCGGATAAAAATTAATTTTATCTGCAGTCTTTTTTATTTCAGCTTTGAATTCAATTTGTTTCAGATAAAACTCAGGCATTTGAATAAATTCAATTTCAGCGCCGCTTCTTTCAGATATAGGAGTTCTGTGAGTAATATGTTCCTGTTTAACAAGTAATTTTTTTTCCTTTAGAAGTTCGATTATTTTTTGTCTCGCATCTTTTACTTTTAATCCTTTTAGAATTCCCGCATTTTCGTTCATAGTGCCGTCAATGTTAATTGCAATTTTCGGTTCAAGATTTTGTTCCCTGAAAAATTGGATATCAGATAAATCTCCTGCAGAGCACATCATCACAATTCCAGTTCCTTTTTCAATATCAGCAGTTTTGTTTGCTCTTATTGGAACTTCCCTGTTAAATATCGGAGAAATTGCTGTTTTGCCATCGAGATGTTTATATCTTTTGTCAGAAGGATTGAAGATTACCATTCCGCAAGTGCAGATTAGTTCAGGCCTCGTTGTCGCAATGATTATATCTTCCCTTGTTTCCTTGACTTTCCACTTCACAAAATTAAAAGTTGAAGGAATATCCTTATATTCAATTTCAGAATCAGCTATAGTTGTCTGCAATTTTGAGTCCCAATTATTTATTCGGTTATCTTCATAGATTAAACCTTTTTTGAAAAGTTCAATGAAAGTTGTCTGAGTTATTTTTCGATATTCTGAAGAATCTGTTTTGTAAACTGCTCCAATGTGATTTCCTTCTTTGTATGAAGTAAATGAAATTCCTAATTTTGCAAAAGTATCTTGAGTTTCAGAAGAAGTCTGTTCCAAAAGTTTTTTGCATGCTTCAATAAATTTGTCTCGGCCATCTTTGAAGGGAGAAATCCCAAATGCTTTTTCAGCAGCCATTTCAATAGGCAAACCATTTCTGTCCAAACCTAAAGGGAAGATAACTTCAGATCCTTTCATTCTTCGGTATCGAGCAAAAAAATCCATATAACAATAAGTTATCGCCTGTCCTATGTGAACAGGAGCATTGACATATGGCGGTGGCGTATCTATAGAATAAATTTTCTTTTTGGTTTTTATGTCAAATTTGTACAATTCCGAGGATTTCCATTTGTCAGTAATCTTTTTTTCAAGTTCAATATTCCAGTTTTTAATGTCATTTATAGTCATAAAAAGAACAATCAAGAAACTTTTAAATACCTTATCCTTTTAATTAAATTATGGCAGACAGCAATGTAAACATGCCCTCTGGAATAGGCGGATTAGTCAAATTCAAAGAAGAATACGAGAGCAAATTAAACCTGAAACCCGTCCACGTAGTTATATTTGTAATTCTTTTGGTTATCTTCAGGATAGCATTAGGACTTTTTGTTAAATAAAATGTTTCCAGGAATAAACCCCAAGCAAATGCAGGCTGTTATGAAACAGATGGGAATAAATCAAACAGAAATTCCCGCATCAAAAGTGATAATAGAAAAAGAGGACGGAAACAAGATTGTGATAAATAATCCTTCTGTAACAAAAATAAAAATGCAGGGACAGGAATCTTTCCAAATTTCAGGCGAGGTTTCAGAAGAAACTAGTTTCTCAGAGGAAGACATAAAAGTTATTATGGAAAAAACAGGTGTTTCGGAATCTGAAGCAAAAAAAACTCTTGAAGAAACAGGTGATTTGGCTGAAGCAATTTTGAAATTGTCTTAAATTTCAAAAGATATAAATACTTCCTCACACTATGAAATTATACTTCTGAGGGGTTATGGAAGAAATAATTCAAGAAAAAATTAGTGCAGACCATCTGCTGTATGTCAGTCTCAAGTACACAAAAACTTGCGACGTAATTGTGAATTTGCTTTTCCGTTGGAGAAGGATGATTGAAACAAGCATTGAAAGAATTCTCGAGCACGCAAAAAAAAGAAAAAAAATTTCATCAGTTCCAACAAATCCTGTCGGGCAAATTAAGGAAATAAGAGAATTGTTCAAGAAAGATAAAGAATTTTTGGAAGTTATTGACTTGTATGAAATGTTCAAAAAAATCAAGGAGTTAAGAATAGAACGAATTGGCGAGTTCAGAAAAAATGTAACTCTCAAGATTTTTTATCAGGGAAAAGAAATAGATGTAAATTTGGAGAAACTTAAAGAATACGCAGAGATGTTAGAAAAATTTATAAGCAAGGTTAAGCAATTTCTTTCATCGTAGAATAGTTTCTACACTTTAAAATGAAGAAAATAATTGTGATTACGTCTGGTAAAGGTGGCGTTGGAAAAACAACCACTGCAATAAATTTAGGGGCTGCAATAAACTTTTTCGGCAAAGATGTTCTTGTAATCGACGGCAATCTGACAACCCCGAACGTCGGAATACACCTTAATTCTCCAGAAGTTCCTGTAAACCTAAATCACGTTCTTTCTGGAAAAGCCGATGCTTATGAAGCAGTTTACGAGCACGAATCAGGAATAAAGATAATGCCTTCTTCTTTGTCAATAAAAGAATTAAGCAAAATCAAACCCGAAAAAATAAGCGATTTTAGAGAAGACTTCAAAAAAATTTCTGATTATATTATAGTTGACAGCGCAGCAGGATTAGGACATGAAGCACTTTCAACAATAAGCATGGCAGATGAGCTTATTATAGTTACAAACCCAGAAATGCCCGCGATAACAGATGCATTAAAAGCAATAAAAGTTGCAGAACAATTAAAGAAATCAGTTTCAGGAGTGATAGTCACCAGAGTAAAAAAGAACGATATTGAAATGCAGCCGGAAATAGTAAAAGAAATGCTTGAGGTTCCTATTTTAGGAATGGTTCCCGAAGATATTTCAGTGCAAAGGTCATTAAGCATGAAAGATGCTGTTATCCATACACATCCAAAAAGCAGCGCTTCACGGGCTTACAAAGAAATTGCTTCAAAAATTTTGGGGATTTATTACGATTCTGACAAAGACAAGCCAACAATTTGGGAAATAATTTTCAGAAGAAAAAAATAATTAACTAACCCTACTCCCGTTCTCAATATCACTTTCAGGCGAAAGCAAAACTACTTCTTCGTGATTTTCTGTCGAAGCTGCAAGAAGCATTCCCCGACTTTCAATTCCTTTCAGTTTTCTCGGCGCAAGGTTTGCAAGCAAAATAATTTTCTTCCCAACTAAATCCTCTTTTGGATAATATTGTTTTATTCCTGCACAAATTGTTCTTTCTCCCAATTCTCCAGCATCAATTTTTAATTTCCAAAGTTTATCAGCGCCTGCAATTTCTTCTGCGTCAATTATTTCTGCAACTCGCAAGTCAAGTTTTTCAAAATCTTCGTAGGAAATTTCGGGTTTCATTTGGCGGGTTCCTCCTGGCGAATGAACGGCGAATTTTCTATTTGCAGTCTCATTTTTCTATTTTCCTAAATAAAATCTCGCCTTTTTTAATTTTGTCGTTCTTGAATTGCTTTGCGATTTTTTCTGCCGATGAAGGAATAAATGGTAAAAGCAATTTAGCAATTTCTCTTATGCTTTCAACTAATTCATAAAGAACTTTCTTATCGTGAGTTTCCCATGGTTTTTTGTTTTGAACATATTCATTGCAAATATCAATAAATGCAAAAATTTCATTCAGCACTTTATCAAACTCATATTTCTCAAAATGTTTTTCAATTTGTTTTAATTTCAATTTTTTCAATAATTTGTTCTCTGTCTTCTCAATCCCATATTTCTCCGCCAAAGCAGCAACTCTTGAAACTAAATTCCCGAGTTTGTCAGCAAGTTCATTATTATGTCTATCAATCAAAGCTTTTTCTGAAAAATCTCCGTCTTCTCCGTCGCCAAAAGGAAATTGTCTGCAAACAAAATATCTTATTGTATCTGCACCATATTTCTCTGCAAGAATTTTTGGAGAGATTGCATTGCCTAAAGATTTGGAAATTTTCTGTCCGTTAAATGTCAAAAATCCGTGAACAAAAACAGTCTCAGGCAATTTGTATCCTGCTGATTTCAAAAATGCAGGCCAGTAAACGCAATGAAACCAGGAATTGTCTTTTCCAAGAAGATGAAGATTAGCAGGCCAATATTTTTGTTTTTCTCCTGCACCTGAAACGTAATTGAAAAGAGCATCAAACCAAACATAAGTTATATGTTTCTTATCAAGAGGAAAAGGAATTCCCCAATTAAAACTCGTTCTCGAAATGCTCAAATCTTTCAATCCTTCTTTAACTCGGTTTATTATTTCATTTCTTCTCTCAGGAGGCAGAATAAAGTCAGGATTTTTTTTATATAAATCCAAAAGAAATTTTTGATATTTGCTGAGCTTAAAAAAATAAGATTCTTCTTTTAAAACCTGAACTTTTTTTCCAGGATGAAAAGGACATTCGCCATTAACCAAATCTTTTTCAGTTATGTATCCTTCACAGCCAACACAGTAGCATCCCTCATATTCTCCTTTGTAAATATCGCCGTTATCGTAACATTTTTTGATAACTTCCTGAACAAGTTTTTCGTGGTCTTTGTCAGTTGTTCTTATGAATCTGTCATATTTAATGTCTAAAGATTTCCACGCTTCCTTAAATTTTTTAGAAACTTCGTCGACAAATTCCTTCGGAGACTTCCCTGCTTTCTCTGCAGTCTCCTGAATTTTTTTCCCGTGCTCATCAGTTCCAGTCAAAAACCAAACATCATCTCCGATAAGCTTATGCCATCGTGCGAGAACATCCGCTATAATTTTCTGGTAAGCATGCCCTATATGTGGCTCTGCATTCGGATAATCAATTGCTGTTGTAACATAAAATTTTTTTTTCATAAGAATAACACAGAAAAACAATATAAAAAATTAACTAAATGTCGCCGATGAGGATTTTGTCTTCAAGATCATACCATCCGCTATTCTTTTTTCTTGGATAGAGCCGTTTGGAATCATGTTTTACTCTTCCATTGTAAATTCTGGAAAAATCAATCTCGCAAACAGCGCTTTCTATGCAGAATAATTCCGAGAATAAATACCCCTGCCCCATAACAGGAGATTTGAAAATAACTTTTTCAGATATTATAGGTTTTAAATTGTCATACAATTTTTGTTTTATTTTTTCAATTTCTTCAGCTTTATTTATGATAAGAAAATTCCAGTAATGCCTTTCAGGGTCTGCCTCGGAAAATTTATACCACAATAACTGCCTTTCGGGTTTGATTATGGATTCTTCAAATTTTTTTTCCAGCTTTTTAGCCATAAGAAAATTTATAATTAAAGCATTTAAATAATTATTGTAATAAAAAATAAGAATAAAACCAATCAGTCTTGAGCGAAATTTAAAGGAAAGTTGAGGGTCAAGGAAACCTTGGTTGCCTTACCGCGCTGTTAGTTCATCGGCAGAATGAAACCTTCCCAAGGTTTAGAGTCGGGTTCAATTCCCGAACGGCGCATAATTTCCCTACCAAAATTATTTAAATGAATTTCGATATAAAATATTGGGGTTTTAAGAAAAATTTTACAAATGTTTAAGAAAAATAAATGCAATAAATGTAAAAAAAGTATTGAAGACAAATATAGCTTTTGCCCTTATTGCGGAAGCAAAATTGATGACAGGAATAACGACGACTGGGGAATGCTCGGGAAAGATGATAATTTCATGTCTTCAAGTGACATAATGCTTCCTGCAGGACTTAATTCAATTTTTAATTCACTTATAAAAAATTTGAGCAAGGAAATGGATTCTCAGTTAAAAAATGACTTGTTCAAAGAAAGCAAAGAGCCAAGAAAAATAAAAAAAGATGGAATAAGCATAAGCATTTCAACTTTCGGAAATGGCCCTCCAAAAATAAAAGTTACTCAGCTCGGGAATAATCAGAAAATTGCTGAAAAAGAAGAAAAAACAAAAAAGTTCAAATCAAACCTTTTCACAAAAGAAAAGACAAAAGAGTTTTCTGCATTGCCGAGAGAAGAGCCTAAAACAGATGTCAGAAGATTTTCTGATAAAATTGTATATGAACTTGAAATGCCGGGAGTAAAATCAACAGAAGATGTTTCTGTAGTCAAACTTGAAAACAGCATCGAAATAAAAGCGATTGGAAAAAAGAAAGCATATACAAAAATAATCCCGATAAATCTGCCGATAAAAGATTACACTCTTTCTAATGGGAAATTAATTTTGGAATTGAGTGTCAAAAATTAATAATGAAAAATTTGCATATTGGAATTATCCTCGATGGAAATAGAAGATTCGCTCAAAAAGCAAAAAAGAAATTATGGGAAGGACACGAAGCAGGAGCGAGAAAAGTTGAAAGTTTGTTTGACTGGGGCAGAGAATTGGGAATAAAAGAACTGACATTATATTGTTTCTCTCTGGAAAATTTTAACAGAACAAGAGAAGAAGTTAATTTTTTAATGGAGCTTATAAAAAAATGGTTCATGAAGTTAGAGAAAGACAGCAAAATTGAAAAAAATAAAATAAAAATAAGGTTTATAGGGCAAAAAGAACTCTTAGATAATGATTTGCAAAAACTTATGAAGAGGATAGAGAGAAAAACTGAAAAATATAATGATTATGTCATAAACTTTGCAATTGCATACGGCGGAAGACAAGAGATTTTGTCAGCAATTAAAAAGATAGTTGCAGAAAAAAAAGAGATAAATGAAAAAAGTTTTCAGGAAAGTTTATGGCTTTCAGATTATCCTGATTTAATAATAAGAACTGGCGGAGAAAAAAGAACAAGCAATTTTCTCCCATGGCAGTCTGTTTATAGCGAATGGATTTTTTCAGACAAGATGTGGCCTGAGTTTACAAAAGAGGATTTGAAAGAAGCAATAGAAGAATTTGATAAAAGAGAGAGAAGGTTTGGAAAGTAAGAATTGCAAAAACTTTTAAATAACTTTTATTCCTGAAAGTATATATGAGGCTGTAGCTCAGCCAGGCTAGAGCACTGCTCTGATAAGGCAGGGGTCCACAGTTCAAATCTGTGCAGCCTCATTGAATTTTAATTAGTTATTACAGCCTCGTTAACAATATTTAAAAAGTTATTAAAGTTTAAATTAGTATGACAAAGAAAAGAGGGAAATTTATACAAATTAATCTTTCAAATCGTGGGCTTTACACTTTTATCATTTTAGGAATTTTAACAATTTTAGGCGTTAGTGTCTATGCTTACGGAACAAATGCTCCCCAAACATTTGGGCACAGTATAGGAGAAATGGCTCCTCCGACAGGTTGTGATTCAGGACAATTTTTGAAATTAGATGGAGCAAACTGGATTTGTTCTGAAATAGGTATTACAAAAGCAAGTGGAATATATCAAGTACGAGACACCTGTTCAAATCCAAATACTATAACATTTTCGCCAACATGTCAAACAGTGCAATGCGGAAATTGCGGTTCAACTGTATATTATTACAAATGTGTAAATGCTTGGGGAAGTCCAATTACTTATGGAGTTTCCTGTAATTGTATAAGCGGAGGACTGAATGGAGCCACTTCTCCTCAAACATGTGATAATACTCTCAAAGGTTATCTTGTAAACTAATTCTATTTTCAAATCACAGAAATCCATTTAAACAAAAATCCTATTTCTTAGTCATGGGTGATGAAAAAGAGCAAAAGAGCAAAACAGAGGACTTGATAATTGAAGCTAAAGCGTTCTTTGATTTTTACAAGAAAGAAATGGGGAAATCCCTCAGAACAGGAATGAATGTTATTTCCCTTGAATTTATGAAGCTTACGGAATTTTCAAATAAACTTTCTGATGAAATCCTTGCAAATCCAGAAGAAGTTCTCAGAATAATTGAACTTGCTGTTGAAGAAATCGGGATGATAAAAAACGCCCGTGTCAGGCTTATAAATCTGCCAAAAAGTTTGGAGATAAAAGTAAGGAATATCCGTTCAAAACATCTTAATGAAATGATTGTTATTGAAGGAATAATCCGTCAGGCTTCAGATGTTCGTCCTCAGGTTGTAAATGCAAAATTTGAATGCCCGTCCTGTGGAACAGTTATGTCAGTTCTTCAAATAGAAAAAAAATTCCGCGAGCCACCAAGATGTTCTTGCGGCAGAAGAGGAGGATTCAAATTGTTAAGCAAAGAAATGGTTGATACCCAAAGATTAGTCGTCGAGGAAGCGCCGGAATCTCTTTCAGGAGGAGAACAGCCGAAAAGAATTAATGTTTTTGTAAAAGAAGATTTAGTAGAACCAAGAATGGAGGAGAAAACAACTCCTGGAAGCAGAGTAAAAGTCATAGGAATTTTAAAAGAAGTCCCTATCCCATTGCAGACAGGAGGATTATCGACGAGATTTGAACTTGCAATTGAAGCAAATAATATCATTCCAATGGAAGAGACATTTGAAGAGCTTGACATTTCTGAAGAAGATGAAAGGCAAATTCTTGAACTTTCAGAAGACCCAAGAGTTTTTGATAACCTCGCAAAAAGCATTACTCCAAGTGTATGGGGTTATGAAGAAATAAAAAAATCCCTGGTTTTGCAGTTATTCAGCGGAGTTCAGAAAGTTCATAGAGACGGACAAAAAAGCAGAGGAGACATTCACATTTTATTGATAGGAGACCCAGGAGTTGCAAAATCAGTTACATTGGGTTTTATGGCAAACATTTCTCCAAAAGGAAGATATGTCGTCGGTAAATCAGCATCAGGAGCAGGACTGACAGCAACAGTTGTAAGAGATGAATATTTGAGAGGATGGAGTTTAGAAGCAGGAGCAATGGTTCTCGCAAACAAAGGACTGGTTTGCGTCGATGAATTGGAAAAAATGGACCCTAATGACAGAAGTGCGATGCACGAAGCAATGGAACAACAGACAATTACAGTTTCAAAAGCGAATGTTCAAGCGACATTGCGAGCAGAAACATCTGTTCTTGCAGCAGCAAACCCTAAATTCGGAAGATTTGACCCAAGCCAGCCAATTGCCCAGCAGATTGATTTGCCTCCGACGCTGATTAACAGATTTGACATAATTTTCACGTTAAGAGATATTCCTGACAGGCAGAAAGATGAAAGAATTGCAGACCATGTTTTGCACGAACATAGAAAAGAAGGAGTTGAAGTTCTTATATCTAGAGAGTTGTTTAGGAAATATGTTGCTTATGCAAAGCAAAGAATAAAACCTGAATTAAGTGACGACGCAATAGAAGAGATAAAAACTTTCTATATTGAATTGAGAAACAAGCCGGTTTCTGTTGAAGGGGCTTTGCGTCCGATTCCGATTTCAGCGAGACAGTTGCAGGCATTAATTAGAATGGCAGAGGCATCTGCAAAAGTCAGGCTGAGCAAAAAAGTCACAAGAGAAGATGCTAAAATTGCAATAGACATTATGAAATATTATCTTATGCAGGTTGGTTATGATTACGAATCAAAAACTTTTGACATCGACAGAATTTCAGGAAGATTTTCTTCCTCGCAGCGAAGCAAGATTCTCGGAGTCAGGGACATAATCATCGACTTGGAAAACAAAATAGGAAAAATGATTCCCATGGAAGAAATTGAGAAAGAGCTTGAAGGAAAAATGAATCCTGCAGAAATTGATGAAGCAATGGACAAATTGAAAAGTTCAGGGGAAATTTTTTCTCCTAGAAGAGGATTTATTCAGCGAACAGGAAGTTAAATATTTTCTACTCGCTAATCTTTAAAAAACGGGGTTTCTTTTTTAGAAAAAAGAAACTACCTTGGTAGAAAAAACTACGATTGTAAAAAAGAGAATGAAAAAAATAGCATTAATTGGAACGCATGGAACAGGCAAGACAACACTTGCTCATGAGTTAGTTGCTGCATTAAAAAAGAGAGACATTAACGCAGAATTTCTTGGAGAAATTGCAAGAACCTGTCCTTTGCCGATAAATGAGAACACTTCAAAAGAAGCGCAGGAATGGATTATTTACACTCAGTATGCAAAAGAATTGGAATACATTAACAGATGTGATATTCTTGTTTGCGACAGAAGTGTACTCGACAGTTATGCGTATTATATGAATAAATGCGGGGAAAATAAATTGCTTGAAGATTTTGTAAAAGAAAAAATAGTTGATTACAGTTTTTTGTTCAGAGTTCCGATAAATCCTAGCTACCTAAAAGAAGATGGAATTCGCTCCGTTAATCAGTCTTTTCAAAAAAATATCGACGAAAAAGTAAAATTTATTCTTGATAAGCTTTCAGTAAATTATTATACAGAATCAAATGCGGATAAAATTTTGGAGGTTTTGTTAAATGACAGAAGGGCAATTTAAACGAAACGTTGCGTATAAGTTCAGAATCGGAGATATTATTGTAGGCAAGCCAATTTTTGACGGAGAAAGATTTGCTTTTCTGGAATTGGGAGACAAAAAGATTATTAGAGTTAATATAATCGGAAACATCGTCGACAAATATGAAAATGAAGGCGAAAAAAGGTATTGTTTTTTGACAATTGATGACGGAAGCGGACAGATAAAATTAAAATTTTTTGGCGATGATGTCAGCAAATTCAAAAATGCATTTCAGGGACAAACTGTTCTGGTTATAGGAAATTTAAGAAACTTCAACAATGAAACTTACATTGCTCCTGAAATAATAAAAGAGCAGGACACAAAATATCTCCTAATAAGAAAACTGGAAATTGAAAAGGAAAAAAACAGAAACAGCGCTCCGTTAGCCAAAGAGCAAATTGTTGCAGTAAAAGACAGAATTCTTGACAGGATAAAAGATGCAGAAAAAGACGGAGGAATTGATAAAGAAGAGTTAATTATGCAAATCAGAGATGTCGCTCCTGAAATAATTAATCAGGAAATAAAAAAACTTCTTGAAGAAGGAATTATTTTTGAACCTCGTCCTGGAAAAGTTCGTTGGTTAGGATAATTATCTATTTCCTAATTTTTTTAATGCAAGATAGATTGCAGCAACAATTAATAATGAAAATGTGATAATGATGTAAAGTTTATCGTCGAAATTTTTTACAGCAGCTTCAATAACAAGAAAAGCTCCTGCAGGAAGAGCAATAATTTGTATTAATAAAATTCCGATAAACAATCCTGCGACAATCATTGCAAATCCGATTGCAGCATAAATGAAAAAAGTGTTTCTGTTGTAAGTTTTTACAGCATTGTCAAAATCTTTCGCGCAAAAATCGCACATTTTAAGTGAGACTGTGCATCCTTCATCATTATAATTGTAAACAGACATTCCTCCTTCCTGCATGCATTGTTCTACCTGCGCCTGCAAGCTTGGAGAAAAAGTGCAGTTTAAACACTGGCTAGTGCTTGTCCCGTACTTGATAGGATAAGGTTCAATTCCGATATTCTTGCAAAAGTCGTCATATTGAGGTTCCTCATAAAAATAAGTTACAACAAGATTGAATAAAGTAATAATCATAATTGCGATAAAAACTCCTATAATTATTGTAAGGGCAAGATTCCTTCCGCTAAATTTCTTTTTTCTCCCCTTTTCCATAATAAGTTCAAATCAAATAATTTTATAAACATTTCTTAGCAACTAATTTTATGAATGATTATGAAGAACTGCTTAATGAAGCTTACAGCAAGATAAAAAAGCCAGAAACTTCTGGGGAAAGATTTGAAATTCCTAAAGTTGAAGGGCATTTTGAAGGGAAGAAAACCATATTGACAAATTTCTTTCACATTGCAGATTATATTCGAAGAAATCCCGAACATTTCCAGAAATTTTTGCTAAGAGAATTGGCAGTATCAGGACAAAAAGAAGGAGACAGATTAGTCTTTAATATGAATGTTCCAAGTGCGAAAATAAATCAGAAAGTTGAACAGTATGTTAAGGAGTTTGTTTTATGCAAAAATTGCGGAAAGCCCGACACAGAATTAGTCAAAGAAGACAGGATTGCGTTTGTAAAATGTTTAGCGTGTGGTGCGAAGCATAGTGTACGAAGCAAGATTTAACGGATATTTCAGAGTTAAATATTTTTCAAAAGGTTTAAAAGAAGAATTTATCTTTAAAATATGTACAGATTCATAGAATTTGTAATATCTAAATTCACAAGGAGGAAAAATGGTTGAAGCTTATTGTGTAAAATGCAAACAAAGTGTCGAAATGAAAGAAGGAAAAGAGACTAAGACTGCGAGGGGAACTACAATGATGAAGGGAAGATGCCCTAAATGCGGAACTACTGTCTGCAGAATGATGGGTAAGAAATAAATCAAGGAGGTAAAAATGGCAAAAGAAAATTTAGAATTTTTCGATGTCAAAACAAAGAAAAAATTCAAAACAAGCGATTACAAAATCGTAGTAAAAAGCGGAAGATCTTTCGCTGTTACAAAGTCTCCAACAGGTTCATATGACTGCTGGCGTGTGGTTTCAAAAGATTTTGCAGCTAAAAATAAATAAGAGAGTTTATTAATTAATTTTTTTTCTTATTTTTATGTATTTCATTAATGTTATAAAATCTTATAGGGATATTGTCGCAATCTGCGATAAAGAAATTCTTGGAAAAATTTTCGAAGATGAAAAATTCCAGATAAATGTGAAGGAAAATTTCTATAAAGGGAAAGAAGCAAATGAGGAAGAAGTGAGGAGAATAATCAATGATATGGTAAGGGAAGACGCGACTTTCAATATTGTCGGAAAAAATTCTGTTAAAATTGCACTTGAAGAAGGCATAATCAGTCAGGAAGGAATAAAAGAAATTCAGGGCGTTCCCGTAGCACTAGTTCTTCTGTAAGAATAATTTATAAATTCATTTCCTTTTGTCTTAGAATGGTGGAAGAAGAATTTCAGGATATTAATGCAACAGAAGACGAACCCGAAAGCGAACAGCAGGTTGTTAGCCGTGCTCCATTGCCAAAAGGAGAGGAAGTAATAGGGGTTATAGAACAAAGGCTTGGAGGGAACAAAATGCTTGTAAACTGCTCTGACGGAAAAGTAAGAAATTCAAGAGTTCCTGGGCGATTGAAAAGAAAACTTTGGCTTCGTCCTGGCGATGTTGTGATTGTAGAGCCTTGGGAACTTGACAAAGATAAAGGAGACGTAATCCTGAAATACAAGCCAAATCAGGTTGAATGGCTGAAGAAAAACGGCTATCTCAAGACAGAGAAAAGCGAGTTTTAAAAATATAATATGATTTAATATTTTATGATAATAAACACTTCTGAAAATACTGAAAAGATAATAAAAATCAAGAAAAAACTTGAAAGAATACTTAATGTAAAAATAATTGTCAATGACGAAGGCATATCTTTAGAAGGAAAACCTGAAAATGAATACATCGCGGGAAAAGTTATCGACGCTATTCAGTTTGGATTTCGCCCGCCTGTTGCATTACTAATAAAAAGCGAGGATTTTCTTTTTGAAATCCTGAATATAAAAGATTACACGCACAGAAAAGATTTTGGAACAATTAGAGCAAGAATAATTGGAACAGGAGGAAAAACCCTGAGAACACTAAGTCAATTGACAGAATGCTTTTTTGAAATGAACAATAATGAAGTAGGAATTATAGGTTCTCCTGAAAATATGAAGAAAGCACAGGACGCAGTCATTTCAATAGTGCAGGGAGCAAAACAGGCAAATGTTTACAGCCACCTTGAGAAACACCAGGAAAAACCAATTCTGGATTTAGGGTTAAAAGAAAGAAAACAAAAGAAAGAATAATTTTATATATCATCTTTTTTTCAAGATATTATGTCTCGGTAGCTCAGTTGGTAGAGCGCATGGCTGTTAACCATGATGTCAGAGGTTCGAGTCCTCTCCGGGACGTTTTAAAATGACACGCTCCCCAAAACAACCAATTCTTTACCAAGATATATTGAAAGTTCCTGAAAAATATTTGAGATTCGCAACTCCTGAAGTCGTTGCTCTTTATCGCGCCGATAAATTGAGATGTGAGAAATTAGTTGAAATCGGCGCTGGAATCGGCGGGCAAACTTTTGCTTTCGCGAAAGTTTGCGGGAAAGTTTTAGCGATTGAATCTGACAAAAGCAGTGCAAATATTCTAATTGAAAATTTAAAAAAATTAAAAATTCAAAATGTTGAAGTTCTTGTTGCAGACGCGCTTTCAAAAAAAGCAGTTGAAAAAATAAAAAATTTTCAGCCGAATGTAATTTTCTGTGATACAGAACGTCCTGAAAAAGCAGAAAGAACTCTTGAAGCCATAAAACCTTCAATCAAAAAACTTCTTGAATTTTCAGAGATTACTCCGAATATTGCAATTGAAATTCCTCCATTCACTAAGATTGAAAATTTTGACTATGATTATGAGAAAGAATTCATTTCCTTAAACCAACAATTAAACAGATTAACCCTTTATTTTAATGAACTAAAACAAAATGATGTTTCTGTTGTTGCTTTACCTTCTAAAGAAAAAATTACAAATGAGATTCAAAAACAAAAAATAAAGAAAATTTCAAATCCAGAATATCTCTACTCAACAGATCGGAAGAGCGT